>NZ_JBHXSY010000015.1:0-53986 GCF_042715295.1 Streptomyces sp. NPDC058701
GAGCCGGGCCGGGCGCGGGAGCCGGGCCGGGCGCGGGAGCCGGGCCGGGCGCGGGGGCCGGGCCGGGCGCGGGAGCCGGGCCGGGCGCGGGGGCTGGGCGGGGCGCGGGGCCGGGTCCAGGGGCCGCAGGGGGCCGGGTGCGGCGGCGGGACCTGGCCGTGCGGGCCGCCGTCCGGCAGGGGCTGCTCGACTCCGAGCCGCTGGTCTGCCTGCTCGACACGGCCGGGATCCGGGCCTCGGCGGCCGCCCTGACCGGGGCGTTCGCGGCGGTGCTGCCGCCGGGCACGCCGGTCCTGCACGCCTTCGCCGTCAAGGCCGCCCCGCTCGTACCGGTCCTGCGGCTGCTCGCGGACTGCGGGATCGGCTGCGAGGTGGCGAGCGCCGGCGAGCTGGCACTGGCCCGGGCGGCCGGGGCCCCGCCGGAGCACACCGTCCTGGACTCCCCCGCCAAGACGACCGCCGAGCTGCGGGAGGCCCTCGCGCTCGGGATCGCCGTCAACGCCGACAACCACCAGGAGCTGGAGCGCCTCGACGCCCTGGTCGCGGCGGCGCCCACGTCCTCCCCGATCGGCGTCCGGATCAACCCCCAGACGGGCGCGGGCACGATCGGCGCCCTCTCCACCGCCACCGCCACCTCGAAGTTCGGTGTCGCCCTGCGCGACCCGGGCGCCCGGGCCCGGCTCGTCCGGGCCTTCCTGGACCGGCCGTGGCTGACGCGCCTGCACGTCCACTCCGGCTCGCAGGGGGTCCCGCTCCCCCTGCTCGCCCAGGGCGTACGGGAGCTGCACACGCTGGCAGAGGAGATCAACGCGGCGGCCGGGCGCCGTCAGGTCGACACCCTCGACATCGGCGGCGGGCTGCCGGTGGACTTCGCCTCGGACGGGGAGGCGCCGGCCTTCGCGGCGTACGCGGCCGCCCTGCGCGAGGCGGTGCCCGGCCTCTTCGACGGCTCGTACGGCCTGGTGACGGAGTTCGGCCGGGCTCTGCTGGCCAAGCACGGGCTGGTCCTCGCGCGGGTCGAGTACACCAAGACCACCGGGGGCCGCCCGATCGCCGTCACCCACGCCGGGGTCCAGCTGGCCACCCGGACCGTGTACGCGCCGGCCGCCTGGCCGGTCCGCGTCCTGGCGTACGACGCGCAGGGCGTCCCGAAGACCGGCGACCCGGTCGCCCAGGACGTCGCCGGGCCGGCCTGCTTCGCGGGCGACCTGCTCGCCACGGCCCGGGAGCTGCCGCTGCTGGCCCCGGGCGACCTGGTGGGGGTGCCGGACACGGGCGCGTACTTCTTCACGGCGCACTACGGCTACAACAGCCTGCCCCGCCCCGCGGTCCACGGATACGCGGCCGGCCCGGACGGCTCCGTCCGCTTCGCCGCGGCCCGCCCGGCGCAGGACCTGGCGGCCGTCGTGGCGGAGGCCGGCGCCGCCCACCGGGACGCCCTGCTCTGATCCCGGCCGCGAGGGCCCGGCCGCCGCCCACCGGGGCGCCCCGGCGGGCCCGGCGCCCCGCCGCCCCGCTACGGCTCCCGCGTCAGGGTGGCCGCGAGGGCCGGGGCGAGGCCCGCGACCAGGTCGTCCGGGGTCAGCGCGGTCACCGCGGGCAGCCGCAGCAGGTAGCGGCTCAGGGCCAGGCCCAGCAGCTGGGCGGAGACCAGGCCGGCCGTACGGGCGGCCCGCTCCGGGCCGAGGGCCGCCGCCAGCGCGGGGGCGACCTGGTCCGCGAACACCTCCCGCATGCGGGCGGCCGCCCGCTCGTTGGTCACCGCCGAGCGGAGCAGTACGAGCAGCGCGTCGTCGGCCGGGTCACCCTCCCAGCGCTCGACGAAGTGCCGCACGAGGGCCGCGGGGAGCTCCCGTGCCGGCACGGCCGCGAGGTCCGGCAGGCGCAGGTCGACCGCGAGGGCCGCGTCGAAGAGGCCCTCCTTGCTGCCGTAGTAGCGCATGACCATGGAGGGGTCGATCCCCGCGTCCCCCGCGACGGCGCGGATGGTGGTGCGCTCGTACCCCTGCGCGGCGAAGCGCTCGCGCGCCGCGCGCAGGATGGCCGTCCTCGTCTGATCCGATCTGCGTACCGTCATGCCAACAACCGTAGGCCAACATGCGTTGACACGCCAGGGCGGCAGGCGCATGCTGTTGCCCACAGACGTTGGCCAACAGTCGTTGGCATTCTGGAGGAGGCCGTCATGACCAGCACCGCCGCACTCCCGCTCCCCGCCCGCACCGAGGTCGCGATCGTCGGCGCCGGCCCCACCGGGCTCGCCCTCGCCGCGACGCTCGCCCAAGCCGGCGTCGACTTCGTGCTCCTCGACCGGCAGGCCGAGGGGGCCAACACCTCGCGCGCCGCCGTCGTGCACGCCCGCACCCTGGAGGTCCTCGACGAGATGGACCCGTCCGGGGCCCTGTCCGCCGACCTGATCGGCCGCGGCCTGCGCGTCACCCGGTTCCAGGTCCGCGACGGCGCCCGCCCGCTGGGCGCGGTCGACTTCGGCGGGCTGCGCACGGCCCACCCGTACGCGCTGATGGTCCCCCAGTACGAGACCGAGGCCGCCCTGCTCCGGCGCCTGCGCGCCCTCGGCGGCGAGGTCCACCGGCCGTACGAGGTCACCGGCGTCGAGCAGGACGCGGACGGGGTCACCCTCACCACCGCCTCCGGCGAGACCCTGCGGGCCGCCCGCGCCGTCGGTGCCGACGGCATGCACAGCACCGTCCGCGGGGCCGCCGGCATCGGCTTCACCGGCAAGCCGTACGAGGAGTCCTTCGTCCTCGCCGACGTCGTCATGGACTGGGCCCCGGGCCCCCGCGAGGTCTCGCTCGCCTTCGGCTCCGCCGGGCTCACCGTGGTCGCTCCCTTGCCGGACGCCGGCCCCTCCGGGTCCGGAGGCCGCACGGGCGGGCACTACCGGGTCGTCGCCACCGCCGAGGGGGCCCCGGCCGCGCCGGACCTGGCGTACGTACGGGCGCTGCTGGCCGAGCGCGCCCCCGGCCAGGCCACCGTCGCGGAACTCGTCTGGTCGTCCCGGTTCCGGATCCACCACCGCGTCGCCGACTCGTACCGGGCCGGCCGGCTGCTGCTCGCCGGGGACGCCGCCCACGTGCACAGCCCGGCCGGGGGGCAGGGCATGAACACCGGCATCCAGGACGGCCACGCCCTCGGCCGGGCGCTGACGGCCGGCCCCCTCGACGGCCCCGACGGCTACGAGGCCCGCCGCCGGCCCGTGGCCCTGCGCGTGGTCGCGCTGACCGACCGGATGACCCGCGTCGCCACCACCCGCAACCCGCTGCTGCGCGGCGCGCGCAACACCGCACTCCCCCTGCTCGCCCGCGTCCCGGCCCTGCGCGAGCGCCTCGCCACCGAGCTGGCCGAGCTGAACTACCGCTGAGCCGAACCACCGCCGAGCCGAACCACCGCCGAGCGCGCGCCGCGCTCACTCCACGAACAGCCCCCGTGCCGCGGCCCGCGCGTCGAAGGCCTCCAGCCGAGCCTGCGCGTCCGGCAGCGCGTCCGCCATCGCCTCCAGCAGTACCCGGCCCAGCAGCATCGGGGCGCAGGCCGTGTCGAAGGCCAGGCCGGTGCCGACGGGGGCCGGGATCAGCAGGTCCGAGTGGCGGGCGACCGGCGCGAACGCCGAGTCCGCCACCGTGACGACCGTCAGCCCGGCCCGCCGGGAGCGCTCCAGGGTGTCCACGACCTCCCGGGGGTGGCGGGGCAGCGCGAAGCACAGCAACGCGGTGGCGCCGTCGTAGCGGGCCGCGTCGATGCGGTCCTCCAGCATCGAGCCGCCCTCGTCGAGCAGCCGTACGTCCGGGTGCACCTTGCCGGCGAAGTACGCGAACCCGCGCGCCTGCGAGGACGCCGCCCGCAGCCCGAGCACCGGCAGCGGGACCGAGGCGGCGAGCAGCCGGCCCGCCTCCTGGACCGGCGCGGGGTCGGCGAGCATCGCCGACAGCTGCCGCAGGTTCTCGATCTCGCCCTGGACGGCCTGCTGGTACTCGTTGTACGCGTCCCCGTGCTCGGCCCCGGCCCGCTCGGCGGGAGCCACCTCGCGCAGGTGCCGGCGCAGCGCCGGGTACCCGTCGAAGCCGAGCGCCACCGCGAACCGGGTCACGGAGGGCTGGCTCACCCCCGCGAGTTCGGCGAGCTCCACGCTCGACAGGAACGGCACCTCGGCCGCCCCCCGCACCATGCAGTGCGCGATCCGCCGCTGGGTCGGCGTCAGCCGGTGCCCTTCGAACAGCGCCTGCAGCCGTGCGGCCGGGCCGTCGCTCATGGCCGTCCCCTCCATCCCGTCCCCGGTTGAGATATTCAGTCACGGAGCACTCTGCATGCGGTTATGCAGCGGGGCAACCCGCGCCCGTCAGTCGGAAGGGGGCGGAGCGGGGCGGACCGGACCGGCGGGGGCCGGCCGGAGGCTAACCGGGGGGCTAGCCCCAGTGCCGGGGACCGCGGCGGTTCCTACGGTGGGGGGATGGACGCGCATGCCCGAGAGCTGAAGAAGGAACTCGACGCCACCCTGGACGCCCGGCGGGAGCTGGGTCCGGAGTACGAGGCCGAACTGGTGGACTCGTTCGTCGAGAAGGTCGACACACAGGTCAGGCGGCGGCTGGCCGAGGAACGCCTGCGGGCGGCCCGCGGCGGGCCCGGCGGCGGCCCGCCCTCGCCCGGGGCCGCGTTCGGGGAGCGGTTCGGCTTCGCCGTCCTCACGCTGATCCTGGCGATCCCGCTCTCGGCGATCGGCGCCGCGCACGCCCGCCTGAGCGGGCTGCTCGTGGTGTGGGCGGGCATCGTGGCGGTGAACTTCGTCCACGCCCACAAGTCCTTCGGCGGCCGCGGGAGCCGCGATCCGCTCGACTGACGGGGCCGGCGGGCGAGGCGGGCGAGGCGGCCGACAGGGCGGGGGGCTCACGGGCCCGGAGAAGAGTGAGGCGGGGACCGCCGCACCCCGGTTGCCCGGGGGCGGGACGACGGCGGTCCCCGCGAGGACACGGGCCGGGTCAGGGCCGTCCGCGTCCGTGACGCAGGCGGTCCGGGAGCCGCTCCGGAGTCGCGCAACGCCGCTCGTGGTGCCGGCCGGGTTTCCGGTCTCCCGGTCTTCCCTGCCGACGACCACCACTGTGCCGGAGCCGTGTTAAGCCACTGCTGCGCCCACGTGTCGGGCCCGTACCGATTGCGCGTCGGACGCGCGCACGGCCGCGGCGGCGGTGCGCGGCCGCGGCGGCCGGCGCACCGCGGCGGCTACTTGGAGCCCTTGGCCAGGAAGGCCAGCAGGTCCTGGCGGCTGACGACACCGGTCGGCTTGCCCTCGACCAGCACGATCGCCGCGTCGGCCTCGCCGAGCACGGACATCAGCTCGGAGACCGGCTCGCCCGAGCCGACCTGCGGCAGCGGCGCGCTCATGTGCTTCTCCAGCGGGTCGCCGAGCGAGGCGCGCTGGGCGAACAGCGCGGCCAGCAGCTCCTTCTCCACGACGGAGCCGATGACCTCGGCGGCCATGACGTCGGGGTGGCCGGCGCCCGGCTTGACGATCGGCATCTGCGAGACGCCGTACTCGCGCAGGACCTCGATGGCCTGGCCGACGGTCTCCTCGGGGTGCATGTGGACGAGGGAGGGGATGCCGCCCTCCTTGTCGTCCAGCACGTCGCCGATGCGCGCGGAGGGACCCGCCTCCTCCAGGAAGCCGTGGCCGGCCATCCACTCGTCGCTGAAGATCTTGCTGAGGTAGCCGCGGCCGCTGTCCGGCAGCAGGACGACGACGACGTCGTCCGGTCCCAGGCCCTCGGCGGCGCGCAGGGCGGCCACGACCGCCATGCCGCAGGAGCCGCCGACGAGCAGGCCCTCCTCCTTCGCGAGGCGGCGGGTCATCTGGAAGGAGTCCTTGTCGGACACCGCGATGATCTCGTCGGTGACGGTGCGGTCGTAGGCGGTCGGCCAGAAGTCCTCGCCGACACCCTCGACGAGGTACGGGCGGCCCGAGCCGCCGGAGTAGACCGAACCCTCGGGGTCGGCGCCGATGACCTTGACCTTGCCGCCGGACACCTCCTTCAGGTAGCGGCCGGTGCCGGAGATCGTGCCGCCGGTGCCGACGCCCGCGACGAAGTGGGTGATCTTCCCGTCCGTCTGCTCCCAGAGCTCGGGACCGGTGGTCTCGTAGTGCGAACGGGGGTTGTTCGCGTTGCTGTACTGGTCGGGCTTCCAGGCGCCGGGCGTCTCGCGCACGAGGCGGTCGGACACGTTGTAGTACGAGTCCGGGTGCTCGGGGTCGACCGCGGTCGGGCAGACCACGACGTCGGCGCCGTACGCACGCATGACGTTGATCTTGTCCGCGGACACCTTGTCGGGGCAGACGAAGATGCAGTGGTAGCCCTTCTGCTGGGCCACGATGGCGAGTCCTACCCCCGTGTTGCCGCTGGTCGGCTCCACGATGGTGCCACCGGGCTTGAGGGCTCCGCTCTGCTCGGCGGCCTCGATCATCCGTACGGCGATGCGGTCCTTCACCGACCCGCCGGGGTTGAAGTACTCGACCTTCGCAAGGACGGTGGCCTGCAGGCCTTCGGTCACACGGTTGAGCTTCACCAGCGGGGTGTTGCCGACGAGGCTGATCATCGAGTCGTGGAATTGCACCATGTTCTCCAAGGAGGGGACTCCACGGGTTCTCCGGGAGGTCCGGCCAGGGTATGCCGAAAGGGATTGGACGACCGTACGTACGGGGCAGGTAGGTCGGCGAGGGACGAGGAGGTGGCCTGAAGCGTGTCGAGGGCGAGAACGGCCCGCCGGATCGCGGCGGGAGCGGCGTACGGCGGAGGCGGCCTCGGGCTGGTCGGGGCCGCGGCGGTGGGCCTGGTGCTGGCGGAGGTCCAGTTCGCGAAGCGGACGGTGGGGACCGGGCTGCCGGATCCGCCGCGCGCGGACGGGCTGTACGGGAGCGAGTTCGGCGGACCCGAGCAGAGCCCGGGGCCCCTGCGGCTGGGCATGCTGGGCGACTCCACGGCCGCGGGCCTGGGCGTGCGGCGGGCCCGGCAGACGCCGGCCGCCCTGCTGGCCTCCGGACTGGCGGCAGTGGCCGAGCGGCCCGTGGAACTGCGCAACGTGGCCCTGTCGGGGGCGATGTCGGACGACCTGGACCGGCAGGTGGACCTGCTGCTCGACGGGCCGGAGGGGCGGGAGGTGCCCCCTCCGGACGTCTGCGTGATCATGATCGGCGCGAACGACGTGACCCGGCGGATGCCGCCGACCCATTCGGTGCGGTGCCTGACCTCGGCCGTCCGGCGGCTGCGGCTGGCGGGCTCCGAGGTCGTCGTGGGCACCTGTCCGGACCTGGGCACGATCGAGCCGGTGTACCAGCCGCTGCGGTGGGTGGCCCGGCGGGTCTCGCGCCAGCTGGCGGCGGCCCAGACCATAGGGGTGGTCGCGCTGGGCGCCCGTACGGTCTCCATGGGGGACCTGCTGGGCCCCGAGTTCGCCGCGAACCCGCGCGAGATGTTCGGCCCCGACTCCTACCACCCGTCGGCCGAGGGGTACGCGACGGCCGCGATGGCGGTCCTCCCCACGCTGTGCGCGGCGCTCGGGGTGTGGCCCGAGTCGGACCGGCTGGACATGTCCCGGGACGAGGACATGCTCCCGGTGGCCAAGGCCGCGTCGGCGGCCGCCGACGAGGCGGGCACGGAGGTCACCGCGGCCCGCGGGCCCTGGGCCCTGCTCAAGCACCGCCGCCGCCGGCGGGTCCCGGGCGAGGAGCCGGAGCCGCCCGCCCGCGCCGGGACGGGCGCCACGGGTACGCCGGACGCCGAGGCGGTCTCCGGCCCGGCCTGACGCACGCCGGGCCCCTCGGGGGCGCCCTACGGCCGGGGCGCGCCCCGGGGCGGCCCGGCGGCCCGCTCACGCCGCGGCCGCACCAGCGGGGCCCGGGGCGCCCCGGGCCCCGGGCCCGGTCCGCGCTGCGGCCCCCGCACCGCGCCGACACGCCGGACGCCGCGCCGGACGCCGACCCGACGCCGGGTCGGTGGGCGGGCGCCGGAGGCGGCGCGGAGCCGCCCCGGCGCCCGCCCGGCCACCCGCCGACCCCGCGGGAGCGACCGGCATCACACCGCAAGGCCGGTGACCTCGACCGTACGGGGCGGTAACTTCGCTTGCGGTCCCGCAACGACGCACCCCATGGAGTCCCGATGCCCGAAGCCGTCATCGTCTCGACCGCCCGCTCGCCCATCGGACGCGCCTTCAAGGGGTCCCTCAAGGACGTCCGCCCCGACGATCTGACCGCGACGGTCATCCAGGCCGCGCTCGCCAAGGTCCCCGGGCTGGACCCGCGCGAGATCGACGACCTGATGCTCGGCTGCGGCCTCCCCGGCGGCGAGCAGGGCCACAACCTGGGCCGCATCGTCGCCGTGCAGATGGGCATGGACCACCTGCCGGGCTGCACGATCACCCGCTACTGCTCCTCCTCGCTCCAGACCTCGCGGATGGCCCTGCACGCCATCAAGGCGGGCGAGGGCGACGTCTTCATCTCGGCGGGCGTCGAGATGGTCTCCCGGTCCGTGAAGGGCTCCTCCGACGGCCTGCCGGACACGCACAACCCGCTCTTCGCCGACGCGGAGGCCCGTACGGCCGCGGTCGCGCAGAGCGAGGGCGCGTCCTGGCACGACCCGCGCGCGGACGGCCTGCTGCCGGACGCGTACATCGCGATGGGCCAGACCGCGGAGAACCTGGCGCGGCTGAAGGGCGTGACCCGCCAGGACATGGACGAGTTCGGCGTCCGCTCGCAGAACCTGGCCGAGGCCGCGATCAAGAACGGCTTCTGGGAGCGCGAGATCACCCCGGTTACGACGCCGGACGGGACGGTCGTCTCCGCCGACGACGGCCCGCGCGCCGGAGTGACGCTGGAGGGCGTCCAGGGCCTCAAGCCCGTCTTCCGCCCCGACGGCCTGATCACGGCCGCCAACTGCTGTCCGCTCAACGACGGCGCCGCCGCGCTGGTCATCATGAGCGACACCAAAGCGCGGGACCTGGGCCTGACGCCGCTGGCGCGCATCGTCTCCACCGGCGTCACCGGCCTCTCCCCCGAGATCATGGGCCTGGGCCCGGTCGAGGCGTCCAAGCAGGCCCTGAAGCGGGCCGGCCTGACCGTCGGGGACATCGACCTGTTCGAGATCAACGAGGCCTTCGCGGCGCAGGTCATCCCGTCCTACCGGGACCTGGAGATCCCGCTGGACAAGCTGAACGTCAACGGCGGGGCCATCGCCGTCGGTCACCCGTTCGGGATGACCGGTGCCCGGATCACCGGCACCCTGATCAACAGCCTGCAGTTCCACGACAAGCAGTTCGGCCTGGAGACGATGTGCGTCGGCGGCGGCCAGGGCATGGCCATGGTCATCGAGCGGCTGAGCTGAGCCGTAGCGGAGGGTAGGGGTCGCCCGGCCGCATCGACGTGCGGCTCCGCCGCGTGGCGAGGGCGGCACCTGCCCGCAGCGCAGGCGAAGCTCAGCGCGACCACAAGAGCGGAGCGGCTGAGCTGAGCCGTAGCGGAGGGTAGGGGTCGCCCGGCCGCACCGACGTGCGGCTCCGCCGCGTGGCGAGGGCGGCCCCTGGCCGCGGCCGGCGTCCGAGACGGGCTCCGGCCGCCGCGCAGGGTCGTAGCGGAGGGTAGGGGGCGCGTCGCTCGTCCGATCGGGTGGGACCGCGGCCGGGAGCGGCCCCGACGTCGCGGAACCCGGGCGCCGCAAGGGATCCGGCGCGGTCACGCGTCCCGTACTGACGCCGGTTCTAACCTCGTCGCGGCCGACCTGTGACCGAATCTCCCCCAGGATGTGACCTTTGTCCTGGGGGATAGCCATATGCCCAGGTCAACTGGTGTGCGGTTGAGGTCCTCGGGACGAAAGCCCTGTCCAATTCGTGACGTAATGCACTGCACGCCATTCCCAGGTCAGGACACTCTGATGTAGGAAGTCGGGGGATCGAAACAATCAGGAGTTAGCCAGTGAGCGCCATGTCTCTTGCCCTGCTGCTGACCACGGCCGCTGCCACGGCCGTGGGCGCTGCTGCGCTGCACGCCGTCCACGGCCTGCGCAAGCAGGTCACGGCCCTGCGCAGTGAGCTGTCGGCCCCGGCCCACCCCCGCGGTGTGACCGTGCCGCACGCCCGCGGCACCGTGGAGTCCCCCGCCGCCGAAATACGAGCCGCCGTCGCCGAGGCCCTCGCCGAGGAGCGCGAGCGCGAGCTGGCCGAGGCGCGCGCCTTCTGGGCCGCGCAGGAGGCCCGCGACGCCGCCGACGCATCCCCTCACTTCGCCGGGGAGACCCCGGGCTCGCTGCTGGGCGGCCTGCCCGGGCTCGGCGAGGACAGCCCGGTCTTCCTGCCCCGGCAGGCCGATCTGGTGGGTCTGGAGGCGGTGCTCGGCGAGGAGACCTACGAGGAGTACACCGGCTACCCGGAGGATTCGGCCGAGCTGGCCGCCGCCCGTCGGCGCCACCCCTCGCACCCCGACTTCGTACCGGCCCAGGCCTCGCACCCGGGCGCCGACCACGAGCGCACCGTCAGCCGCCTGGAGGAGCTCGCCGAGGCCCGCACGGCCCTCGCGGACGTCCGCCCGGGCCCCCTGGGCACGCTCGACGTGTACGTCTTCACCGACGGCACCACGCTCTGCATGACCCCCGGCCACCGGGAGACCGCCGAGCGCCTCGCCGAGGCCCTGCGCTCGGGCACCGCGCCGGTCCTGCTGGGCGGCTCGGGCATCTCCGGGGCGTACGCCCTGACCTTCTCCTGCGGCGACGCCGGGGACGCCGACAGCAACGTCTACATCCTCGCGGACCGGGTCATCGCATCGCTCTGACGTCCGCCCGCTCCACCAGCCGCACGGCCTCGTCCAGGATCACGGACGGGGCCTTCGTGCTGTCCCCCGCCCCTGCCCCCGCCGCGGCCGCCGCCGCGCCGCGCAGTGCCTCGGCGAGGTCCAGCCCGGCCACGGCCACCTGGTCGCCGACGACGAAGATCCCCGCGTCCGGCATCTCCCGCGCCGGCCCGGACCCCTCCAGGCGCTGCGCCCGTACGGAGAGCTCGCGGGCCAGCTCCAGCGCCACGGCGGCGGCACCCTGCTGCAAGCGGCTCTGCGGCGCGGCCCGCAACCGGTCGGCGAAGCGTTCCACGGCGGCGGTCAGGGGCGAAGTATCAAGCACCCGGCCGACCTTACGCGCCGTCCGGGCGCCATTGCCAACGGGCGGACTCTGCGGCACGGTGTCGTGAAGAGAACAGCACGGCGATACCTCCGGAGGCGCCCATATGTCCGTAGAGTTCTCCGAGCAGACCCACCGCAACATGATCGACAGAATCCCCCAGACCACCGGTCGTGACCTCTCCGACTGGCTCCGCACCGTCGACGAGGGCCCCTCCCTCGTCCGGTTCGAGGAGAAGGTCGGCTGGCTGCGCGGCGCGCACGAGCTGTCGTACGGCCAGGCCAAGGCGATCATCCACGAGTACGACCTGCGCAGGGCCGCGCGCCGCTTCGGCTGAGCCCTGAGGACCCCGTTCCCGACCCCTGTCCGCCTCGAACGTCCCGCCTCGAACGCGGGAAGGCCCCGCGAGCAGTGTGCTCGCGGGGCCTTCCCCTGCGTCGTGGACAGCCGGGACGGCTGCCGGTCCCGCTAGTCGTCGCCCGAGAGGATCGAGAAGAGACGGAGCATCTCCAGGTAGATCCACACGAGGGTCATGGTGAGGCCGAAGGCCGCCAGCCACGCCTCCTCGCGGGGGGCGCCGTACGTCACGCCGTCCTCGACCTGCTTGAAGTCCAGGGCGAGGAAGCAGGCGCCCAGGATGACGCCGATGACGCCGAACAGGATGCCGAGGCCGCCGCTGCGGAAGCCGAGGCCGTCACCGCCGGCGAAGACCGAGAACAGCAGGTTCGCCAGCATGAGCAGCATGAAGCCCATGGCGGCGGCCATCACGAAACCGGTGAAGCGCCGGTTCACGCGGATCCAGCGCATCTTGTACGCGAAGAGCACGGCGGCGAAGACGCACATCGTGCCCATCACGGCCTGGATGACGACGCCCGCGCCCAGGTAGGTGCTGACGGCCGCGCTGATCACGCCGAGGAAGACGCCCTCGAAGGCCGCGTAGGCCAGGATGACCGGCGGCGAGGCCTTCCGCTTGAACGACTGGACCATGGCCAGGACGAAGGCGACCAGGGCCGCGCCGATAGCGATGCCGTAGGACGTGCCGATGTTGGCCGGGTCGACGGGCAGCAGGACCCAGGCGAGCGTCGCCGTCAGGATGACCGTGCCGAGCGTCATGGCCGTACGGCTCACGACGTCGTCGATGGTCATCACGTCGGTGCGCGCCGGCGCCTGTGGCATACCCGTGGCCGGGTCGGTCGCATACGGGTTCGTCGCGTACGGGTTGGTCGCGGCCCCGGCCTGCTGGTGCTGCTGCTGGGCGTCGAAGCCCGCATGACCACCGTTGTCGCGGCTGAACCCCCGTCGCGAGAAGACCGGGTTACTGCTCCTCATCTCACTCCTCCGTGGCCACCGAGCGCGGCCTTGACTCAAGAGTAATGCGCTCGCAAAGAAAGCACCCTACAGCTGGAGGAGGATCTTAGGAGAAGGCATGGCGAAGCGCCGGGGATAAACGGACGGGGCTTCGCTGCGGCGCGGAGTGCCCGGAGCCGGACTTGAACCGGCACGGCCCGAGGGCCAGCGAGGTTTAAGCTCGCCGTGTCTGCATTCCACCATCCGGGCAAGGCGCGGCGGCCCCGTGAAAAAGCCTTGAACGCTGCGCCGAGCCTATCCGGAAGACGATCGACGCCAACGGGGTGTCTATCCGATGTTGTCTGATTTTATTGGCGCTTGAGGGGTCGTCAGACCCCAGAACGCACGGTGGGCACCTTCCGGAAGGCCGTCACGACCCGTGTGGGAATGACGGGATTTCGATGGCATCCGCCACCCCGCGCGCCACCCCCCTGCCACCCCCCTGCCACCCCCCTGCCACCCCCGGACCGCCCCGCACCGGGGCCGGGCCGCGCACCGCGGGTCCGTCGCGCGGCAGGTCCCTTGTCATACCAGAGGAGGAGTCCGGCGGGCCCGTGGTCCACCTGCGGTGGGCCAGTGAACGGGCACCACGGCTGATCCGGAGCGGGGGCGGTCCCGGTGAGGATGGGAACGTCCCGCCGATCCGTAGACCGCAGCCGGTCCGCAGCCCCAGGAGTCGCTCCCGTGACCACCATGAACTACGCCCCGCACACCACCCAGGCCGTGGCGGCCCGCGCCACCGGCCTCTCCAAGGTGTACGGCCAGGGCGAGACCCGGGTGGTCGCCCTGGACAACGTCAGCGTGAACTTCAACCAGGGCGAGTTCACCGCGATCATGGGCCCCTCGGGCTCCGGCAAGTCCACGCTGATGCACTGCGTCGCCGGACTGGACACCTTCTCCTCCGGGTCCGTGCGCATCGGCGACACCGAGCTGGGCTCCCTGAAGGACAAGCAGCTCACGCAGCTGCGCCGGGACAAGATCGGCTTCATCTTCCAGGCCTTCAACCTGCTGCCGACCCTGACCGCCCTGGAGAACATCACGCTCCCCATGGACATCGCCGGCCGCAAGCCCGACAAGCAGTGGCTGGACACCGTGATCGCCATGGTCGGTCTCTCCGACCGCCTCGGCCACCGCCCGACCCAGCTCTCCGGCGGCCAGCAGCAGCGCGTGGCCGTGGCCCGCGCCCTGGCCTCCCGCCCCGAGATCATCTTCGGTGACGAGCCCACCGGAAACCTCGACTCGCGCTCCGGCGCCGAGGTTCTGGGCTTCCTGCGCAACTCGGTGCGCGAGCTCGGCCAGACGGTCGTGATGGTCACCCACGACCCGGTCGCCGCGGCCTACGCGGACCGGGTCGTCTTCCTCGCCGACGGCAGCATCGTCGACGAGATGACGGCGCCCACCGCGGACGCCGTCCTGGACCGCATGAAGGCGTTCGACGCCAAGGGCCGCACCAGCTGAGGCGGCCGCCCCCCCCGCCCGGCCTCCGCTGACCGCAACCGAACCCCTGGACTTTCCCTCATGTTCCGTACCGCCCTGCGCAACGTCCTCGCGCACAAGGCCCGGCTGCTGATGACGGTGCTCGCCGTCACCCTCGGCGTCGCCTTCGTCTCCGGCACCCTCGTCTTCACCGACACCCTCAAGAAGTCCCTCTCCGGCCAGTCCGCCAAGAGCTACGACGGCATCGCCGTCTCCGTCACCTCCTACGGCCAGGGCCGCGACGACGAGGGCCGCCCGGAGGGCGAGCCCGGCATCAGCCAGGCGACCCTCGACAAGGTCCGGGGCCTGGGCGGCGTCGACGCCGTCTCCGGCCGCGTCCAGGGCTTCGCCGGCGTCGGCGACGAGGACGGCAAGCTGATCGGCTCCGGCTGGTCCAACAAGGGCTCCAACTACGCCCCCGTCAAGGACGGCAAGGACCCGCGCTACGCCTTCACCACCGGCGCCGGCCCGGCCAAGTCCGACGAGATCGCCCTCGACCGGGCGACCGCGGACGCGGGCGGCTACGCGGTGGGCGACAAGGTCCGCGTCGCCACGAACGGCCCGGTCAAGGAGTACTCCCTCGCCGGTGTCTTCACCACCGAGGACGGCGCCGTCCAGGCCGGCGGCAGCCTGGTGCTCTTCGACACCAAGGTCGCCCAGGAGCTCTACCTCAAGCCCGGCTTCTTCCAGGAGCTCTCGGTGTCCGCGAAGGCCGGTACCTCCGCCGACCAGCTGCTCACCGAGATCAAGCCGCTGGTCGGCGGCGACCACACCAAGGCGCAGACCGGCGCCGAGCTCGCCCGGGAGCAGGCCAAGGACATCGAGCGGGAACTGGGCGGCATGAGCACCATGCTGCTCGCCTTCGCGGGCATCGCCCTCTTCGTCGGCGTCTTCCTCATCTACAACACCTTCACCATGCTGGTCACCCAGCGCACCAGGGAGCTGGCCCTGCTGCGCGCCGTCGGCGCCAACCGCGGCCAGGTCATGCGCTCGGTCCTCGCCGAGGCCCTCGTCGTCGGCGCCGTGTCCGCCGTCATCGGCCTGGTCAGCGGCATCGGCCTGGCCGTCGGCATGCGCTCCGTGATGGGCTCCTTCGGCGCCAAGCTCCCGGGCGGCGACCTCGTCATCGCCCCGGGCACCGTCGTCGCGGCCCTGGTCATCGGCGTCGTCGTCACCACCCTGGCCGCCGTGCTCCCCGCCTGGCGCACCGGCCGGATCGCCCCGGTCGCCGCCATGGGCAGCGCCCACCTGCCGGCCAGCTCCAAGTCCCTGGTCCTGCGCAACGTGCTCGGCTCCGTCATCAGCCTCATCGGCATCGGCGTGGTCCTGCTCGGCGTGTCCATGGGCGGCGACGGCCGCATGGTGATCGGCGCGGGCGCGTTCTTCATGCTCATCGGCATGATCGTGCTGCTGCCGCTGCTCTCCCAGCCGGTCATCGCGTCCGTCCGCCCCGCCCTGCAGAAGCTGTTCGGGGTCCCCGGCAAGCTGGCCGCGCAGAACGCGGTGCGCAACCCGCGCCGCACCGCCGTCACCGCCGCCTCCCTGGCCATCGGCCTGACCCTGGTCACCACCCTGTCGGTGCTCGGCGTCACCATGGGCAAGGCCGTCGACCGGATGAGCACGGACAAGCTCAAGGCCGACTACAAGGTCTCCATGTCCGGCGGCATGGGCTACCTCGACAAGTCGGTGCCCGAGACGCTGGCCAAGGCCCCCGGCATCAAGGCGGTCTCGCCGCAGGTGGCGGGCTCGCTGCGGATCGGCGGCGAGTTCGCCTCGACCTCGGGCGTCACCCCGGGCGCCATCGGCCAGCTGCTGAACATCGAGGTCGTCAGCGGTTCGCTCGACAGCCTCGGCAAGGGCGAGGTGGCCGTCGCGGAGAAGACGGCCACGGCGCAGAAGCTCACGGTCGGCTCCCCGCTCCAGGTCCAGTACGAGGACGGCGAGAAGGGCTCGCTGAAGGTCGGCGCGGTCTACAAGGACCTGGAGGGCCTGCTCTCCCCGTACGTGATCGACGAGAAGATCCTGAACGCCCACTCCGACGAGCCGTTCATCAGCGAGGTCTACGTCAACGTCGACGGCGGCGCCTCCAAGGCCGCCCAGCAGACCGTGGTCGACTCCCTCGGCAAGAACCCGGCGATGACCGTCGCCACCCGGCAGGACATGCGGGACGAGATGGGCGGCCTGATCAACATGGCGCTGAACATCATGTACGGCCTGCTCGGCATGGCCCTCATCATCTCGGTGCTCGGTGTGGTCAACACGCTGGCGATGTCCGTCTTCGAGCGGACCCAGGAGATCGGGATGCTGCGCGCCATCGGTCTCGACCGCAGCCGGGTCAAGAACATGATCCGCCTGGAGGCCGTGGTGATCTCGCTCTTCGGCGCGGTCCTCGGCATCGTCATCGGCGTCTTCCTCGCCTGGGCCGTCGGCACCACCGTCTCGAAGACCGTCCCGGACTACGCGCTGGTCCTGCCGTTCGACCGGATCGGCATCTTCCTCCTGCTCGCCGGCGTGGTCGGCGTCCTGGCCGCCATGTGGCCGGCCCGCAGCGCCGCCCGGCTGAACATGCTCACCGCCATCAAGACCGAGTAGCCGCGCCGGGTAGGCGCGGGCACGGGACGAGGAAGGGCCCTGGAAGACCGGACGGTCTTCCAGGGCCCTTCCGCCGTACCCGGACACGGACCCCCTACGCGGACCCCTCCCCCCAGGTGCGCAGCCGCAGCGGCAGTCCCGCGTCGCCGCCCGCCCCGGACTTCACGGCCAGCACCTGGTTGACGCCGAGCCGGCCGTGCTCGAAGGCGAGCGCCGAGGCCGCCATGTACAGCTGCCAGACGCGGGCCCGCCCCGGCGAGGTCAGCCGGACCGCCTCGTCCCAGCCGGCCTCCAGCCGCGCCACCCAGGCCCGCAGGGTGAGCGCGTAGTGCTCGCGCAGCGCCTCCACGTCCCGGACCTCGAAGCCGGCCCGCTCCAGCTCGCCCACGGTGGTGCCGAGCGGGGACAGCTCCCCGTCGGGGAAGACGTACGCGTCGATGAACTCGTTGATCCGGTACGCCTCCTCGTCGGGATCCGGGCGGCGGGCGATCTGGTGGTTCAGCAGCCGGCCGCCGGGCCGCAGCAGGGCGTACAGGGTGCGGGCGTAGTCCCGGTAGCGGTCGGCGCCGACGTGCTCGGCCATCCCGATGGAGGACACCGCGTCGTACGGTCCGTCGTCCACGTCGCGGTAGTCCTGGATCCGGATCTCGACGAGGTCGGCGAGGCCCTCGCCCGCGACCCGCTTGCGGGCGTAGGCCGCCTGTTCGCGCGAGAGGGTCACCCCGGTGACCCGGACGCCGTACTCGCGGGCGGCGTGCAGGGCCATCGAGCCCCAGCCGCAGCCCACTTCGAGGAGCCGGTCGCCGGGTCTCAGGGCGAGCTTGCGGCAGACGAGGTCGAGCTTGTCGTGCTGGGCCTCCTCCAGACTCCCGCCGGGGCTCCAGTAGGCGCACGAGTACACCATGGAGGGGCCGAGGACCCGCTCGTAGAAGGCGTTGCCGACGTCGTAGTGGTGGCTGATGGCCTGCCGGTCGCTGCCCTTGGTGTGGCGCGGTCCGCCGCGGCGCCGCGCCTCCTCCGGGGGCGCGGCGGGAGCCGGCCAGGGGCGGGCCAGGGCGGTCAGCTCCCGTACGGCGGCCCGCGCCCGCGGGTCGCGCAGCAGCGCGGCGGTGCCGGCGGCCCGGGAGAGCCGGTCGGGCAGCCGCGAGCGCCGCGCGACCGGCCCCCGCGGCCCGGACGCGGCCGCCGGGGGCACGGGCGGCGCCGGGGGCGCGGGCGGCGATCCGTTCACCCGCGGCGGGACGGCGCGCACCGGGGGCCCGGGCACGGGCGCCCGTTCCCACAGCACGCCCCCCACCCGGTCCAGCAGGTCGAACAGGTCGCCCTCGACCGTCAGCTCCCCCGCCACCCAGGCCCGGGCCAGGCCCATCTCACCGGGCTTCCAGAGCACGCGGCGCAGCGCCCGACGGGTGTGGACGACGAGGATCGGGGTCCCGGGCGGGCCCGCTTCACTGCCGTCCCAGGCGCGCACGCGCACCGGCAGGGGGGTGCCCAACAGGGTCTCGGCAACAGCGGCCAGCCGCGGCGCGGCGTCGGTCATGCGCACCTCCACAAAGCTCCGACCCCCCGGTCTACCCAACCCGGACCGTGGGTAAGCGGCCGGGCACGCCGAAGGGGCCGTCCGCACCACGGATGGCGGACGGCCCCTTCGGGTCGTACGGGTACAGCGGGTCCTGCGGGTCGTGCTCAGGGCCTCACCGGCGGTGCCGGGTCAGGACGCCTTGGCCTTCTGGGCCGGAGCCGCGACCGCGGCGGCCGGAGCCGGCTTGGCGGCCTCGTAGAACTCCTCGCGGGGGGTCTCCAGCGCACCGAGGGAGACGACCTCGCGCTTGAGGAACATGCCGAGGGTCCAGTCGGCGAAGACGCGGATCTTGCGGTTCCAGGTCGGCATGGCCATGCCGTGGTAGCCACGGTGCATGTACCAGGCGAGCCGGCCCTTGAGCTTGATCTTCATCTTGCCCATGACGATCATCGCGACGCCCTTGTGGAGGCCGAGGCCCGCCACCGCACCCTTGTTGGAGTGCGAGTACTCGGACTGGGGGAAGCCCCGCATGCCCGAGATGACGTTGTCGCCGAGGACCTTGGCCTGGCGCAGCGCGTGCTGGGCGTTCGGCGGGCACCAGGCGTTCTCCACGCCGGCCTTGCGGGCGGCGAGGTCCGGCACCTGGGCGTTGTCGCCGGCGGTCCAGATGTAGTCGGTGCCCTTGACCTGGAGGGTCGGCTCGGCGTCGACGTGGCCGCGCGGGCCGAGCGGGAGGCCGTAACGGGCCAGCACCGGGTTCGGCTTGACGCCCGCGGTCCACACGATGGTGTTGGAGTCGACCTCAAGGCCGTTCTTCAGCACCACGTGGCCGTCCACGCAGGAGTCCATGGAGGTGTTGAGGTAGATCTCGATGCCGCGGGACTCGAGGTGCTCCTTGCCCCAGGTGCCGAGCTTGGGCCCGACCTCGGGGAGGATCTTGTCGGCCGCGTCGACCAGGATGAAGCGCATGTCCTCGCGCTTGATGCTGGAGTAGTACTTCGCGGCGTCGCGGGCCATGTCCTCGACCTCGCCGATGGTCTCCGCGCCGGCGAAGCCGCCGCCGACGAAGACGAAGGTGAGGGCCTTGCGGCGGACGTCCTCGTCCGTCGTGGACTCGGCCTTGTCCAGCTGCTCGAGGACGTGGTTGCGCAGGCCGATGCCCTCTTCGACGCCCTTCATGCCGATGCCCTGTTCGGCGAGGCCGGGGATCGGGAAGGTGCGGGAGACGGCTCCGAGCGCAATCACCAGGTAGTCGAAGGGCAGCTCGTACGCCTCGCCGACCAGCGGCGTGACGACGGCGACCTTGCGGTCCTGGTCGATGGTGGTGACCCGGCCGGTGAGAACCTCTGCCTTGGGCAGCACGCGTCGCAGCGGGACGACGACGTGCCGAGGCGAGATGCTGCCTGCGGCCACTTCGGGGAGGAAGGGCTGGTAGGTCATGTACGAGCGCGGGTCGACGACCGTGACGGTCGCCTCGCCGTAGCGCATCTTCTTCATGATGCGCTTGGCTGCGTACAGGCCTACGTACCCACCTCCTACAACGAGGATCCTGGGACGCTCCGTGGTGCTCATGGAACGAGTATCCAGCACCCTCAGGAGTGACGCTCGTGAGCCCCTTCACAAGGTGTCCGGGACCCTCTGCTACACTCCGCCGCCCACGTGACCCAGGTCATGCCGCGCGACGGGAACCAGTGCTCTGCGGGAAACGTTGTTCACCCGTCCTGAACTGGCCCGCAGGCCCTGAACCGGACTGGACCACCGGCCTTCGTCCGATGCTCCGAGGCGGAACCGACCGGGTCCGCCAATCGTACGAACGAGCGGAGAAGGGGGCCCGCGGGGCCCCCGGAAGCCCCCTGGGGTACTCCAGTTGGGACATCGGGCGTCTTTTCCTTGTGAAGAACTTCACGAACTTCATGTGGATCACGGACCGAAAGACCCCCGAAAGCCTCCCCCGAACCCCCTGCGGAGCCCCTGTCGGGTAGCGGACCGCGCCCCCGCGTCCGCCCTTTCCTCTGAAGTCGCCCGCGTACGCGAAGGATTCAAAGGGCGCACCTCCCGCTCACCTGAGCGTCCCGCCGCGAGCGGTGGCGACCGCCGCGAGGTCTGCCGCGGCGTCCGCGAGGTCCACCGCGGCAGCTGACGACGAAGGCGGTGTTCCGGCCGGCCGACCGGGACACCGCCTGCGAAGATCCGCCGCGTCAGGACCGCAGCTTGCCGGCCTCGGCCTCTTCCGCCGTCCTGATCGCGATCCCGTCGAGGATGTCGTGCTCCGAGACCACGACCTCCGAGGCCCCGGTGCGCTCCATGATCGCCAGGAGGACCAGCGCGCCCGCGCCGATCACGTCCACCCGCCCCGGATGCATCACCGGGATCGCCGCGCGCTCGGCGTGGGTGGACGCCAGCATCCGCTCGCTGATCTCGCGGACCCGGTCGTAGGAGACCCGGGAGTGGTGGATCGCCGCCGAGTCGTACTCCGGCAGTCCGAGCGCGATCGCGGCGACCGTGGTCACCGAGCCGGCCAGGCCGACCAGGGTGCGCGCCTGCGCCAGCGGGACCGTCGCGGCGGCCAGGTCCAGCGCCGCCTCGATGTCGGCGCGTACCGCCGCCACCTGCTCCGGCGTCGGCGGGTCGGTGACCCGGCCGTCCACCACCAGGTGGCGTTCGGTCATCCGGACACAGCCGACGTCCACGGAGCGGGCGGCCCGCACCCGGTCGTCGCCGACCACGAACTCGGTCGAGCCGCCGCCGATGTCCACCACCAGGTACGGCGTGGCCAGGTCGTCGCGCCCGGCCAGTTCCCTCGTGGCCCCGGTGAAGGAGAACTCCGCCTCCTGGTCGCCGGAGATCACCTCGGGCTCGACGCCGATGGTCTCCAGCACGCCCCGGACGAAGTCGTCCCGGTTCTCGGCGTCCCGGGAGGCCGAGGTGGCCACGAAGCGCACGCGCTCCGCCCCGAGTTCCCTGATGACCGCGGCGTACGCGCGGCAGGCCGCGAAGGTGCGCTCCAGGGCCTCCGGGGCGAGCCGCCCGGTCCGGTCCACGTCCTGTCCCAGCCGGACGACGGTCATCCGCCGGTCCAGCTCCACCAGTTCGCCGGTGGCCGGGTCGACGTCGGCGACCAGCAGGCGGATGGAGTTCGTACCGCAGTCGACGGCCGCGACCCGGGTCACCGGGACTCCTCCCCGGCCTTCCGCTCCGCGCACGGCGTGACGCAGGCGCCCTTGGCCCACCACTCCGGCAGCATCGCGAGGGCCTCGTCGCCGAACGGGTTCACGCCCGGGCCGGCGGCCAGGGAGTGCCCGACCAGGACGTGCAGGCACTTCACGCGGTCCGGCATCCCGCCGGCGCTCGGGAAGCCCTGGAGCACGTCGATGGCGTCGCGGCGGCGGATGTAGTCCTCGTGCGCGGCCCGGTAGGCGACGGCGAGATCCGGGTCCTCCGCGAGCCGGGCCTGCATCTCCTTCATGACGCCGTTGGCCTCCAGCGTGCCGATCGCGGAGGCCGCGCGCGGGCACGTCAGGTAGTACAGCGTCGGGAAGGGGGTGCCGTCGGGGAGCCGCGGGGCGGTCTCCACCACGTCCGGCTGGCCGCAGGGGCAGCGGTGCGCGATGGCGCGCAGCCCGCGCGGCGGGCGGCCGAGCTGCTGCTCGAACGCCTCGATGTCCGCGTCGGTCGGCTCGGTCCGGTCGGTCTGGGGCGGGGGCGTCTGCATGCCTGGAGGATGTCTCTTCGTTCGCGGTTCGTTGACGGGTGGTGCTGGTCGGTCAGTCGCCGGGTCGGTCGGCCTTGTCGACGCCGTCCCAGACGTTCGAGTACCAGGGCCGGTCGGAGCCTGCCTGCCCGGTCCGGGGCCGTTCGCGGCCTGCGGCGCCGGGGTCGCTCATGATGTAGCCGATCTCCCCCGGGCGCAGGAAGTGCAGGTGCTTGCGCGCCTGCTGCTCCGCGTACGCGTCGTCCTGCCAGCGGGCCTTCTCGTCGCGGAGCCGTTCCAGGCGGAGCCGCGCGGAGACGGCCGCCTTCTGCTGCTCCGCGATCTCCGAGCGCTGGGACACGTACTGGCGCATCGGATACGCGAGGGCGACGACCAGGGTACAGAGCACCAGCACCAGCAGTGCGGCCCGGCCGGTGAGCCGGCTGCGGTGGACCTGGCGGCGCGACTGCGAGCGGTAGACGTGGGCCGCGGTCCGTTCGCCGAGCTGCTTGAGCCTGGTCGCGGTGGAGAAGGTGGAGAACCGATCCCGGTTCCCGGCCATTGATCCCGCCTCCCCTATATACGCACTACGCAATACGTCCCCGCACACGGTACGGGACCGAGTGCGGGGACGTACGGAGGCGGGCGCCGCGAAAAGCGGGGGCGGCGGCCGGCCCCGGCCGCGCGGGATCAGTTCGCGGGGCGGAAGCGCGGGAAGGCGGAGCGGCCCGCGTACACGGCGGCGTCGTCGAGGATCTCCTCGATGCGCAGCAGCTGGTTGTACTTGGCGACGCGGTCCGAGCGGGCCGGGGCGCCGGTCTTGATCTGGCCGCAGTTCACGGCGACGGCGAGGTCGGCGATGGTGACGTCCTCGGTCTCGCCGGAGCGGTGCGACATCATGCACTTGAAGCCGTTGCGCTGGGCCATCTCGACGGCGTCGAGGGTCTCGGTCAGCGAACCGATCTGGTTCACCTTCACGAGCAGGGCGTTCGCGGAGCCCTCTTCGATGCCGCGGGCCAGGCGCTCCGGGTTGGTGACGAAGAGGTCGTCGCCGACGATCTGGACCTTGGAGCCCAGGCGGTCGGTGAGGGTCTTCCAGCCGGCCCAGTCGTCCTCGTACAGCGGGTCCTCGATGGAGACCATCGGGTACGCGGAGACGAGCTCCTCGTAGTACTCGGTCATCTCGGCGGCCGAGCGGGACTGGCCCTCGAACTCGTACTTGCCGTCCTTGTAGAACTCGGACGCGGCGACGTCGAGCGCGAGCGCGATGTCCTTGCCCGGGACGTAGCCGGCCTGCTTGATGGCCTCGACGATGAGGTCGAGCGCGGCACGGTTGGACTCCAGGTTCGGGGCGAAGCCGCCCTCGTCACCCAGGCCGGTGGACAGGCCCTTGGTGTGGAGCACCTTCTTGAGGGTGTGGTAGACCTCGGCGCCCCAGCGCAGCGCCTCGGAGAAGGACTCCGCGCCGATCGGGGCGATCATGAACTCCTGGATGTCCACGTTGGAGTCGGCGTGCGACCCACCGTTGAGGATGTTCATCATCGGGACGGGCAGCAGGTGCGCGTTCGGACCGCCGAGGTAGCGGAAGAGCGGCAGGTCCGAGGCTTCGGACGCGGCGTGCGCGACGGCGAGGGACACGCCGAGGATGGCGTTGGCGCCGAGGGAGCCCTTGTTGTCGGTGGCGTCCAGGTCGAACATGGCCTGGTCGATCAGGCGCTGCTCGGTGGCGTCGTAGCCGACGAGCTCCGGGCCGATCTGCTCGATGACGGCGAGGACGGCCTTCTCGACACCCTTGCCGAAGTAACGGTTGGGGTCACCGTCACGGAGCTCGATGGCCTCGAATGCACCGGTGGAGGCGCCGGACGGGACGGCAGCACGGCCGGTGCTGCCATCGTCGAGGCCCACCTCGACCTCGACCGTGGGGTTGCCTCGGGAGTCCAGGATTTCCCGGGCTACGACGACGTCGATGGACGGCACGAGCATCTCCTTCTGGGATGTGACGCTGGGTGTGCGGTGGCGTGTCAGGCCGTGGGATGGCCTTGCCGCCTAGAGCCTAACCGGATCCGGGCAGGAGGCCGGACGACCGCCCGGGTCCTGGGACGAAAAAGGGCCCGAATACCCCTCTTCCAGGACATAGACCTCTGGAACAGCCCGTCGTCGGCGCACACGCCACCGCCCGGCGCGCGGGGGAGGCGCGCCGGGCGATGGGGACCCTGCGTGGTTCAGCGGGTGGAGCGCGGGGGCTCCGGCGGCGGCTGCCGCGGGGTTCAGCTGAGGTCGAGCTTCTGGCCCGGGAAGATCAGGTCGGCGTCCGAGACGATGTCCTTGTTAAGCTCGAAGACCTTCTCCCAGCCGCCCTGGACGTTGTTGGCCTCGGCGATGGTGCCCAGCGTGTCACCGGACTTGACCTCGTACGAGCCGTTGCCGGTCTTCGGGGCCTGGGCCTTCGGCTTGGCGACCGGGGCCGGGGCCTCGGAGCGCTCGGAGCGCGTCGTCGGGGCCTGGGACCGCTTGGTCTCGGCCTTCGGCGCGGTCTTCTTGACCTCGGCCTTCGGCGCGGCCTTCTTGGTCTCGGTCTTCTTGGTCTGCTTCTGGGTCTCCGTCGAGCCGCCACCGGCGTAGGAGGAGTTCGACAGGCCCACGCCGCAGGACGGCCAGGCACCCTTGCCCTGGCCCTTGAGGACCTTCTCCGCGATGGCTATCTGCTGCGACTTGGTGGCCTGGTTGGCCTGGGCGGCGTACGTCTTGCCACCGAACGCGGCCCACGTGGAGGACGAGAACTGCAGTCCGCCGTAGTAGCCGTTGCCCGTGTTGATGGACCAGTTGCCGCCCGCCTCGCACTGCGCGACCTTGTCCCACTCGGACGCGGTGGCGGCGCTGGCGGTGCCGGCGGCCATCAGGGGTGCGGCCACGGCCACACCGGCGACACCGGCGAGCGTGACGATGCGGACGGCCTTGGAACCGCGGCGGTGCTTGCCCTTGCCGGAAAGCAGCATGGAGTTTCTCCTCACCGACGCCTACGAGGTGAGCTGTCGGGTTCGGGCGAGTGAGTTGCCCGGCCGTGCGACCTTGCGCACGTCTTAACCCCTAGCCGGTGGCGTGACCGTCTCTCAACGGCCGCTCCCGGCGCCTACCTTGGTTCCCCCGCTCCTGCCTTCGGCGCTTGCGCGACGACTGTTCCCCCCGTCCGCCGGCAGGATTCGGCGATGCGGTCGAAGGAGCCCGCGGTGGCGGGCGATTCAGAAGGTAGACGGCTCCCTCCCCGATGTTCAACGCGCGACATCGGGGAGAAACGCCCCTACTTGCGTCCTTCCCGGGAGCGTTTGCGCAGGTGAGGAAGGGGTTTGCGCGAGCTCCGGGGCAGGACACGCCAGTTGACCGGAAGAGACACATGTCTCACTTACAGAAAACGGACAATCAATCCTTTAAAGGGTGCCCGAAGTGCCCCTATTCCGCGGTTAGATCCAGGTTCTGGCCGGGCTTGATCAGGTTGGCGTCCTCGCCGATGACCTGCTCGTTGGCGGCGTAGAGCGCGTTCCAGCCGCCCTTGAGTCCCTTGGCGTCCGCGATGGCGGTCAGGCTGTCGCCCGACTTCACGGTGTACGAGGGCCCCGACGCGGCATCAGACGCTCCGGACGCCTCGACGGCGGGCGCTCCGCGGTGCTTGCCGTTCCCCTCCGCCGGAAGGGCGGGCAGGGCCGACGGGTCGGCGGAGGCGCCCGGGGCGGTCTGGGGCGTCGGGCCGGTGGACGGCCCGGCAGCGGGGCTCGTGGACGCGCCCGGGCCGGACGGGGCCGTCGGGCCGGTCGGGGTGACCGGAGCGGTGGGGTCGACGGGGGCCGTCGGGTCCACCGGGGACGTCGGGTCGGCGGGGGTCGCGCCGGGGCCGCCGGGCGTCACGGGGGCCGTCGGGTCCACCGGGGCCGTCGTCGGGTCGTCCGGCGCCGGCATGACGGGGAGTCCGCCGGGCGGCGCGAGCGGGCCGTCGGGGATGGTGAACGCCGGGGTGTCCGAGGGGGTCGGGGTCGGTGCCCCGAAGTCCCGGGCGGGGTCGGACCCGTGGACGGGCACCTCGGCGTCGGGGCGGTTCGGCGTCGGCGACGCGGTCCCGGCGGGGCCGGGCAGGCCCGGATCCACCTCCGCGGCGGGGCCCTGCTGGGCCAGCCCGGCGGACGCCGCGCACAGCGGCCACGCCTGCGGCCCCTGGGAGGCCAGCACCCGCTCGGCGACGGCGATCTGCTGGGACCGGCTCGCGAGGTCGGGCCGCTCGGCGAAGTCGAGCCCGCCGGCGCCGCGCCACTGGTCCTGGGTGAACTGCAGCCCGCCGTACGCGCCGCCGCCGGAGTTGGCGCTCCAGCTCCCGCCGCTCTCGCACTCGGCGACCCTGTCCCACGTGGAGGTGTCGGCGGCCGTGGCGTTGGTGGCCGCGAGCAGCGGCAGGGCCAGCGCTGAGCCAGTGACTCCGGCTGTGACGACCAGCGCGGGGACCTGGCGGGGGCGTCTGTGGCGGCCGTTCCCGGAACGCATGTAGGTGCACCTTTCGCATAACGGCGGGGTAACGGCAGAACTTAGCGGCCTTTGAGCGATTGTCACAAGTTCCGACCACAGTCGACTAAACGTCAGGCGTTCCTCCGATGTTTGGGGCTGCGAAGCGGACCGGAAGCGTGCGCAGGCCACGCATGATCAATCCGCCGCGCCAGCGCAGCTCCTCGGGCGGAACGGCGAGTTCCAGGTCCGGCAGACGCGTCAGCAAAGTCGCAAGCGCGGTCTGACCCTCCAGCCGGGCGAGCGGAGCACCCAGGCAGTAGTGGATGCCGTGGCCGTACCCGAGGTGCTGGTTGTCGGTGCGCGAGAGGTCGAGGGCGTCCGGATCGGCGAAGCGGTCGGGGTCCCGGTCGGCGGCCGCCAGGACGACGAGCACCGGGTCCCCGGCCGCCACCGGCCGGCCTCCGAGCGTCAGCGCCTCGGTGGCGAACCGCCAGGTGGCGAGCTCCACGGGGCCGTCGTAGCGCAGCAGCTCCTCGACGCCGGTCTCCAGCAGGCCGCGCTCCCCGGCGGCGAGGGAGCGCTGGAGGCGTTCGCGCTGGTCCGGGTTCATGAAGAGGGAGTGGACGCCGTTGCCGATGAGGTTCACGGTCGTCTCGAAGCCGGCGAAGAGCAGGATGAAGGCCATCGCGGTGGCCTCACCCTCCGTCAGGTGGTCCCCGTGGTCGCTCGCCCGGATCAGGTCGGAGATCAGGTCGTCGCCCAGATCGTCCCTTTTGCGATGGATGAGCTGGCCGAGGTACGTGCGCATCTGCTTGACCGCGCGCCCCACCCCGCCGCGCGGACCCCCGCCGTGCCGGATCATCATCCCGGCCCAGTCGCGGAAGTCGTCCTGGTCCTCGCGCGGGACGCCGAGCATCTCGCAGATGGCGTAGATGGGGAGCGGGAAGGCGAACTCGTGGATGAGGTCGGCCTCCCCCGTCGCCGCGCCCCGGGACTTCTCCACGATCCGGTCGATGAGGTGGTCGGTGAGCTCCTGCACGCGCGGGGCGAACTCGGCCACCCTGCGCGGGGTGAAAGCCTTCGACACCAGCCGCCGCAGCCGGGTGTGGTCCGGCGGGTCGATGTTGAGCAGGTGCGTCATCAGCTCGGCCTTGCGCTCGCCCGGAATGCCCGTCTTGCCCTTGGCGTGGGGGGACTCCGCGTGGTGTGCCGGGTTCTTGCTGAGCCGCTGGTCGGCGAGGGCCTGGCGGGCGTCGGCGTAGCGGGTGACCAGCCAGGCCTCGACTCCGCTGGGGAGCGTGGTGCGGTGCACCGGGGAGTGTTCGCGCAGCCAGGCGTAGGCCGGATACGGATCGGTCGCGAACTCCCAGTCGAACAGGGTCGGGCTCTGGGCGGACGGGGTCTCGGCTGGCGTTGCGGGGGTCTGCTCGTGCACCCGACGACCGTATCCCGGCGCTCGCCCCCCACCCGATATGGGTGCTTCGTCGCGGCTGTCCGTAGATCCGCCATCACTTGACCTCAGGTGCGCGGCCGTTCCTACTTTCGGTTTTGTGGACGTGAGGATCTTGAAGAGCAGTTTCGCGGTGGTGGAGAGAAGGGCCGAGCACGCGGTCAAGTTCTTCTACTCCCACCTGTTCTGGCACAACCCCGGGATCCGCGCGCTCTTCCCCGCGTCCGCCGAGGACATGGAACGCCAACGGGACCGGCTCTTCGCCGCGCTCACCCACGTCGTCGCCGAGCTGGAGAGCGAGGCCCTGCTCCCCTACCTCCGCGACCTCGGGCGCGACCACCGCAAGTTCCTGGCCGGCCCCGAGCACTACGCGGCCGTCGGCGCCAGCCTGATCGCCGCGCTCGCCGAGACCTCCGGCAGCGCCTGGACCCCCGGGGCGGAGAAGGCCTGGACCGAGGCGTACCAGATGATCGCCGACGCGATGGCCGAGGGCGCCGGCGCCGGCGACGACCCGCCCTGGTGGGACGCGGAGGTCGTCCGCCACCTCCAGTACGGGCAGGACATCGGCGTCGTCACCCTCAAGCCGCTGCTCCCCTTCCCCTATCTCCCCGGCCAGTACGCGAGCGTGAGCAGCGAGCGGGTGCCGACGACCTGGCGCACCTACTCCCTCGGCAACGCGCCCCGGCCCGACGGCACCGTCGACCTGCACGTCAGCCGGATCGAGGACGGACGCCTCAGCACCACCCTGGTCCACGACACGCGGCCCGGCGACATGCTGCGCCTCGGCGCCGCCGGCGGGCAGCTCGTCCTGCGCCGCGAGGACCGCCCGGTGAGCCTCATCGCCGCCGGCACCGGCTGGGCGCCGGTCCGGGCCCTGCTGGAGGAACTCGCGGCGCATCCGCCCGATCAGGACGTACGCCTCTTCGTCGTCGCCCGGGACTCCGCGCACCTCTACGACCGGCCGCTCATCGACGCGTACGCCGAAGCGTGCGCCTGGCTCGGCGTCACCTACATCACGCCCGCCCCCGGGCAGCACCGCAACCAGGCCACCGACCGGCTGGCCACCGCGCTCGGCAACCGCGCGCTCTGGCCCGACCAGGACGTCTACCTCAGCGGGCCG
The DNA here is from genome assembly GCF_042715295.1 of Streptomyces sp. NPDC058701. NCBI lineage: Bacteria > Bacillati > Actinomycetota > Actinomycetes > Kitasatosporales > Streptomycetaceae > Streptomyces > Streptomyces sp. NPDC058701. The sequence continues at coordinate 28,846 of NZ_JBHXSY010000015.1, forward strand.
GCCCCGTTCATCGAGGAGACCGCGTACCTCCTGGAGGAGCTGGGCGCCCGGCCGGGCCGGATCTTCCACGACACGGTGCCCGGCGCGGGGCGGGGCAACGGCCCCGGCGGCCGCCCGCTGGGCTTCGGCGAGTGGTTCCTGAGCCGCCCGGCGCCGCACTGGCACAACCCCTCGGGCCGCGCGCCGCGCCCGTGAGCGGGCTCTGCCGGACCCGGCCGGACCGGCCCGCCCCGGCCTACGGTCCGACGCCCTCGGCGGCCCGGATCGCGTCCCGGTAGGCGCGGGCCGCCGCGCGCAGGGCGGTCTCGGGGTCGGTCCCCACCGCCTCGGCGCGCGCCGCCAGTTCCAGCAGCTCGTACCCGATGCCCTCGCCGCGCGGCGGCTCCACGGCGAGCCCGGCCGTCCGGACCCGGCCGGCGAGCTTGGCCGCGAGCGCCAGGCCGGGCTGCCCGAGCGGAATCCCGTCGGTCAGCGACTCCCGCTGCTTCTCGACCGCCTTGGTCCGCAGCCAGTGCGCCTTGACCTCTTCCGGGGTCTGTGCCCGCGCGTCGCCGAAGACGTGCGGGTGGCGGCGGACGAGCTTCTCCACGATGGTCCCGGCGACGTCGTCGATGGAGAACGGCCCCTCGCCCTCGCCGCCCTCGCCCTCCGCGTCGGCGTCCGCGCGGTACTCCTCGGCGATGCGCGCGTGGAAGACGACCTGGAGCAGCACGTCGCCGAGCTCCTCGCGCAGCTCCGTCCGGTCCCCGTCCTCGATGGCCTCGACGAGTTCGTACGCCTCCTCGATCCCGTACTTCGCCAGGCCCCGGTGGGTCTGGCGGGAGGACCAGGGGCACTCGCGCCGGATCCGGTCCATCACCTGGACCAGGTCGAGCAGGCGCGCGCCCGGCAGGTCGTACGAGCCCGGCAGCAGTTCCAGGTCCGGCATGGCGACCCGGCCCGAGCCCGCGAGCCGGGCCAGGCCGTCGGTCAGCCGCCGGTCGCCCTCGCCGCCGGGGAGCACCACGACGGTCCGCCCGCCGGCGCAGGCCTCGACCAGCGCGGGCGCGTCCAGGGCCGCCTGCTCGACCTCGATGCCCGCGTCCCGCAGGTACGGCAGCTGCGGGTGGGCCGGATCGGCGCACAGCACCCGGTCGGCGGCGTGCAGGACCTGCCAGGCGGGCCACGACAGCACGCCCGGGGCGACCCGGTGGCTCGTGGTCAGCAGGACAATGCGGCCGGTGGGCTCGGCGGGGGTGGGCTCGGCGGCGGCGGGCTCGGCGGGTACGTGGTCGGTCACCCGGCGAACCTACCTCCGGCGGCCGGGGTCAGGCTCCGGCGGGGGCCTGCTCGGGACGGGTCTTCTGGGTGATCCAGGGGGTCTGCGCCTCCCCGAGCTGGACCTGCGCGGCGTCCCACGCCCCGTACCGCGGGTTCACCTCGATGTCGAGCGCCTTCGCGGCGGCCGCGGCGGGCTCGGCGAGCTTGCCGTTGCCGTACTTGGCGTTCAGCTTCGCGAGGAGCACCCGGTCGTGGAGGAACCGGTCCGACTGGCCGGGGGCGGTGGCGGCCTTCTGCAGCAGCAGCGCCTCGAACTGGGCGGCGCCGCCGTTGCCCTCGGCGAACGCCTTGCGCTCGTCCTCGATCTCCTTGGTGGTGGCCGTGAGACCGGCGGAGTCGGCCATCTTGTCGATGATGCGGCTCTGGAGCATCGAGCCCAGCTTGAGCCGCTCCAGGTTGGGGGTCGCCGCGATCAGTTCGGCGGCGGCCTGCCCGGCACCGTTCTGCGCGGCGCGCACGTCGTTCACCTGGGCCTGGAGCGCGGAGGTGGTGATGCGCTCCCCGCCCACGACGGCCGCGGTGCCCGCATGGGGCTGGCCGCCCGAGCAGGCGGACAGCAGGGGGGCCGCCAAGAGGAGGGCGGCGGAGACGGAGAGCGCTGCGCGACGGTGCAAAGGAGCCTCCAGGGCCGGGAGATTGTGCTTCGGTGCACAAGCCTTGCGGTGATCGATGGTATGCAGTCAGGGTGGTCCGGGCCACCGGTTCGACCAACGATTCCCGGGGTGTTGGGGTGCGTGTTCACCCGGCGGCCACCCTTCGGACCTCCGGCGCTGCCAGGGTCGGCCCACCATGTCGACACCGCACCGCTCTCCGCGCCGCCGGAGCCTGCTCGGCTCCGCCGCCGCCGCCCTGCTCACGGCGGTGGCCGTGAGCGCGGGGGACGCCGTCGCCCGCGTCTTCCCGTACGGGCCGCGCCACCGCAGCGTCAACGACCTCGGCAATCAGTTCGTCCCCTTCCACGCGCACCTGTGGGACCTGCTGCACGGCCGTGCCCGGGGCGGGCTGCTGGTCAACTGGCAGTCGGGGTACGGGACGAGTTTCCTGCCGGACCTCGGCACCTACCTGGCCAGTCCGTTCGCCCCCCTCGTCGGGCTCTTCCCGCGCGACGGCATCGACCTCGCGGTGTACGTGGTCACCGTGCTGAAGACGGCCTCGGCCGCCGCGGCGATGGCCTGGCTGCTGCGCACGCAGGCCCGCGGCCCGTGGTGGGCGGCGGGGCTGCTCGGCGCCTCGTACGGGCTGTGCGGCTGGTCGGTGGTCGAGGCCTCGTACAACCCGATGTGGCTGGACGGCCTGATCGCCTTCCCGCTCCTGTGTCTGGTGGGTGAATGGGCCCTGCGGGGGCGCCGGCCCGTCCTCGGGGTGCTGGTGGTCGCGGTGTGCTGGACGGCGAACTTCTACACCGCGTACATGGCGACCCTGGGCGCGGTGCTGGTCCTGGCCGCACGGGTGGTCCTGACGCGGGAGGGCGCGGTGCCCCGGCTGCGGGTGGCCGGGCGGGCCGCCGCGACGGCCGCGGCGGGCCTCGCGCTCGCGGCGCCGGTCCTGGTCCCGCTGTTCCTCAGCTCCGGGCAGGCGTACCCCGGGTGGTCCCGGGAGTTCCGTCCGGTGCCGTGGGCGGACGTCTTCGCGCGGCTGCTGCCCGCCACGTACTCCTTCTCCTCCCCCGCGGTCTTCGTCGGCACCGGCACGCTGCTCCTGGTGGCCGCGCTGCCGTTCCACCCGGGGGTGCCCGCGCGGGCCCGGTGGGGGTGGGCGGGGCTGACGGCGGCGGTGGCGCTGTCCCTCCAGTGGGCGCCGGCGCACCTGGCCTGGCACCTGTTCGCGACCCCGAACGGGAGCCCGTACCGGCAGACCTTCGTGCTGGCCGGGATCGCCGTGATCGCCGCCTGGACCGGGCCGGCGGCGGGTCCTGCGCCGCCGCGGGCGCTCGCGGCCGGGGCCGGGCTGCTGGCGGCGGCCGCGCTGTGGGCGCGCGGCAGCACCCTGACGACGGCCTGGGGGTACGGGCTGTTCTGTGGCGGGCTGGCGGTGGCCGCCCTCGCCTGGTGGGCGCTGCGGCGGCCGCGGCTGCTGCTGCCGGCCGCCGGACTGCTGGCCGGAGTGCTCCTCGCGCAGGCGGCCGCGACGGGGGCCCAGGGCCACCGGGGCAAGCTCGGCGGGCTGGACGACTACCCCGTGTGGGGCGCGGCGCACTCCGCGCGCGCCGCGGCGCTGTCGGCCGCGGAGGGCTGGCCGGCGTACCGCACCGACGCGGGGCGGCCCGCCCTGACGGGCAACGACCCGATGCTGCTGGGCGGGGAGGGCGGCGCGTACTACAGCAGCCACACGCCGAAGGTGTTCACGGACACGATGGCGGCGCTCGGGGCGGGCTGGACCTCGCGCGGGCGCAACGTCCAGAGCATCGACAACCCGGTGACGGACGCGGTCTTCGCCGTCGGGGCGCGGCTGCGGCCGGACGGCACGGTCGGCCGGGCGGAGGCGCCGCCGCTGGTCACCGTGCGCCCGCCGGGCCCCGTGCCGGTGTACGGGGACTCCCCGTTCGCCAACCAGGAGGCGCTGCTGGGCGCGCGGGTGTACGAGGACCCGGTCGCGCCGGGGGTGTGCCGGGCGGGCACGGAGGCCTTCCTGTGGGCTCCGGAGTACAACGCGACGGCCCGGCGCGCGGACGGGCCCCCGTTCCGGCTGAACGGCGCGGCGCCCCGCAACCGGGCGGCCGTGCAGCCGCTGGGCGTCTCCCGGGGAGCGGCCTCGGCCCTGGTCTTCGACGCGGACCCGCCCGCCCGGTGGTCGCTGTCCTGCCTGGACCGGGTTCGGCTCGCGCCGGCGGTGGCCGCCCTGCGGGCCTCGGGGGCGCTCTCCGTACGGGTGGGCTCCGCGGACGTCCGGGCGGAGCTGCCCCCGGGGAGCACGGGCACGGCGGTCCTGTCCGTCCCGGCGGTCGCGGGCTGGAGCTGCAACGGCCGCCCGGCGGCCGCGTACCTGGGCCTGGTGGCCGTACCGCTCGACGGCCGCACCGGGGCATTGGCCTGCTCCTTCCGCCCGCCGGGCCTGATCCCGGGCACGGCGGTGGCGGCCGTGTCGGCGCTGGCCCTGGTCGCCCTGGTGGGGCGCTCCCGGCGGCGCGGCAAGGCTCCGGTCACCCGTTCGGACGGAAGCACCCTTCCGGCGTAGAACGCGGCGTTCTACGCTGGCAGCATGGACCGCATTCCCGTACGCGAACTCAACCAGCACACCAGCGCCGTGCTCGCACGGGTACAGCGCGGCGAGTCCTTGGAGGTCACCGTGAGCGGAACAGCCGTAGCCCGGCTCGTCCCCGTCACGGCGACGCAGTCCCTGCTCGACCGTCTGATCGCGGAGGGGCGTGCCACCGCGCCTCTCTCCAGCGGCCCCGTTCCGCTTCCCCCGGTCCTGGGCGACCCTGAGATCGATGTCGCCGCAGAGCTGTCCGCCGTGCGCGACGAGGAGCGCTGGTGATCTATCTCGACTCCGCGGCCGTGGTGAAACTGGCGCGCCGGGAACACGGCAGCGCCGAGCTGGTGGCCTGGCTCGCCGAACGGCCCGATGAACCCCTGGTCTCGTCCTCCCTTGTCGAGATCGAGGTTCCGCGCGCCCTGCGCCGTTCTGCTCCGCAGGCGCTGGCCGGGGTGCCCGGCGCTCTGACCCGTCTGTACCGGCTGGAGATCGACCACGTCGTACGGGCGACGGCCGCTGCTTACACCGATCCGCTCCTGCGATCGCTCGATTCCATCCACCTGGCCACTGCACAGCTCCTGGCCGGACAGCCCGGCGCCGAGCAGCTCACCTTCGTGACGTACGACCAGCGCCTGCTCCAAGCCGCCGACTCGCTGGGGCTGGCCGTTGCCGCACCGGGCGCCTGAGCAGGCCGCGTCAACGGACCTGACCGAGCCAGTGCAGGGTGCGGCGGACCTCCGTCGGGAACGGATGGGCCGGGCCGTGCAGCCGGTCCGCGTCGAAGAGCAGGCGGACCAGGGTGGCGTGGGCCGCGGGCCGGTCGCCGAGGGAGAGCAGCAGGTGCGCTATCCGGCGGCGGACCTCCAGGGGCAGACCGGGGTCCGGGTTGGCGTAGTGGTTCTCGAACAGCGGCAGCAGCGAGCGGTACTCCGCCAGGGCGGCGGCCGGTGCGCCGAGTTGCTCCAGACACTGCGCCGAGTCGTAGCGGAAGTGCAGGGACTGGGGGTCGCCGACCGGGAGCTGGTCGGCGAGACGGCGCAGTTCGGGCAGCGCCCGGCGGTACTGGCCGTCGTCCATCAGCGTGGCCGCGTACTGCTTGCGCAGGGAGCGGACCACCGGGGAGTGCTCACCGTGCTGGGCCACGGCCGCCGGAAGGATGCCGCCGAGGATGTCCACGGCCTGGGTCAGCTGCCCCTGGTCCAGGAGCTTGCGGGCCTCGTCCACCGCCCCGGGGATGTCCGGCCGCGGGGGCGTCGGCGGATCGGCGGGCCGCGGCGGGATCACCGTGGCCCGGTCCGGCCAGGGCGCGTGGGGGCGCAGGAACGGGCGCGTGGGGTCGAGCGGGCCTGAGGGGGCGGCGCTGCCGCGCGCGGGCAGCAGCGGCACCAGGGCCTCGTACACCGCCTGGGCGGAGGCGGGGCGGTCCTGGGGGTCCTTGGCGAGGAGGTGCAGCAGGACGGCCTCCAGCTCCGGCGGGACCTCCGGGCGGAGTTGGCGGACCGGGAGCGGGGGCTCGTACAGGTGGCGGTGCAGGACGCCGAGCGCGGTGGACCCCGCGAAGGGGACGTTCCCGCTGAGGAGTTCGTACAGCAGCACGCCGAGGGCGTACAGGTCGGTGTACGGGCCGACCGCGCCGCCCATGGCCTGCTCGGGGGCCATGTAGGCCGGGCTGCCGATGGGCGTGCCGGTGCTGGTGAGGCGGGTGGTGTCGGTGTCCATCACCGAGGCGACGCCGAGGTCCAGGACCAGGACGGTGCCGTCGGGCCGGACCATGACGTTGCGCGGCTTCAGGTCGCGGTGGACGATCGGCACCGCGTGCACGGCCGACAGGACGGCGCACAGCTGCGCGACGATCGCGACGGCCCACGGCCAGGGGTACGGGTCGTGCTCCGCGAGGTGGTCGGCGAGGTCGGCGCCCTCGACGTAGCCCATGACCAGGAAGAGCTCGTCGCCGTCGTTGCCCGCGTCGTGCACGGTGACCAGGCCGGGGTGGTCCACCTGCGCCGTGACCCGGCACTCGCGCACGAAGCGGTGGCGCAGCTCCTCGGCGACCGTTCCGGGGCCGGCCACCTTGTCGGGGCGGAGCAGTTTCACGGCGACCCGCCGGTCCAGGCGCTGGTCGTAGGCCGTCCAGACCTGTCCCATGCCGCCCTGGCCCAGGATGGTCGCGAGCTGGTAGCGGTCCCCGATGAGCCGTTCGGTCACCTGATCGGGTCCTCGTCGCGCGGCGGCTGGTTGCGCAGCAGCTCACTGAGCTCGTCCAGTTCGGCCCGCACCTGCCCGATCCGCGGGGGCGGGGTGGCGTGCGGCGGCTGCTGGGGCTGCGCGGGGTGCTGCGGCTGGGTCGTGCGGGGGGCCGGGGTCTGGTGCGGGTAGCCGTAGCCCTGGGGCTGCTGGGGCTGCTGGGGCTGCTGCGGCAGGTGCGGCGGGAGGTACGGCGCGGACTGGGCCCCGTACCACTGCGCGGACCGGTCGGCCGACTTCGCCTCGTAGTGCTTGATGTCGGCGACGAGGAAGTACACGCAGATCGCGAAGCCGGTGAAGATCGAGCCGCCGGCGCCGAGGTTGCCCTGCCAGCCGCTGGTATCGGCGGTGGGGTCGAGCTGGATCAGCGTCATCGAGAGCACGGCGAGGCCGCCGCTGACCAGCAGCAGCACCCAGTCGCGGGTCTTGCGGGTCACCAGCGCGAGTCGCAGCATCGACCCCCAGGCGAGGAAACCGCAGCTCAGGATGGGTAGCAGCGCGAACAGCACGCGCAGTGTCACGACACCCCCGGAACTGGGTTGGTGACCGTGCTGCGGCGGGAGGCCGGGGCCGTGCATCGCTGCTCCTGACGGGCCGTGCGGAAGAGGATTCGGATCGAAGGGTATACAGCCTTACCGGCCACCGGTGAGGGGATGGGGCCAACCGTTGCAGGGTCGCCGCACAGCGGGGGCTACGGCGTGACGGTGCCGTCCGAGAGGCCGTCGTGGAGACCCTGTACGAGTTGCTCCCCGAGCCGCCCGGCCTCGCGCAGCGCGTCCTCGAACTCGGCGAGCGCCCGGAAGCGGTCGGCGTAGCGCTCCTGCTGCGCCGGGGGCAACCGGGGCAGCCGGAACCGGCGGACGTCGAGGCGGGTGGCCGTGGAGGCGTGGCTGCTGGCCCGGCGGTGGTTGGCGGTGCCGCGCAGGAATCCGGCCAGGAACCAGGGGTCGAGCTCCTCGGGGTCGGGGCGCAGCAGGTGCAGGCCCCGGCCGGGCACCGCGCCGGCGGTGGCCGCGTCCACGACGCGGACGACGCGGGGTCCGCCGGCGACGGGGACGAGGACGTCGCCGGGGGCGGTCAGCAGGGGTTCGTCGGCGGCGGCGGCCAGGGTGCCGGAGGGGCCGCGTCCGGCGTACACGTCCTGCACGGTGAGGACGGGGGCGGTCCCGGTGCCGCTGCCGGTGCCGGTGTGCAGCGACAGGGCTCCGGCGCGGGCGAGTTCGCCGACGGTGGTCAGCGGCGGGCGGCCGGCGGCCCCCGCGGGCGGGTCGGCGGGCGGCGGGGCGAGCCGCGCCGCGCGGGCGAGGGTCTCGTCGAGCCGGCCGCGCACGGCGCCCAGTCCGGCCGCTCCGCCACCGGCGGCGGGCGGCGGGAGGTGGCGGGCGGGGGTGAGGTCCACGTCGTCGTCCAGCAGCTCGATGACGGGCACGACGCGGCTGACGCCCGGCACCTCCTCGACCCCGCCGGTGCGCTCGTACGCGGTCCAGGCGGCCTCCACCGTGCCGTGCACGGCGGGCCACGCGGTCCGGGAGCGCCCGTCGGGGGCGGCCGCGGCGGCCGTTGCGGTGTCGACGAGCAGCAGCCCGGCGGGGGGCGCCGCGACCGGGGCGGGTCGGCGCAGCACCCACAGGTGCAGGGGGATGCCGTACGGAGGGGCCGCGCCGGCGGGGAGCGCGACGACCGCCCGCAGCGCCCCGCGGCGCAGCAGGTCGGCGCGGATGCGGCGGCCCGAACGGCGGGCGGCGACGGCGGGCGGCATGAGCAGCACGGCGGTGCCGCCCTCGCGGAGGTGCGCCAGGGCGTGCTGGACCCAGGCGAGTTCCGACTCGGTGCGGGCCGGGAAGCCGTATTCCCAGCGGGGGTCGTAGGCCAGCTCCTCGTGGCCCCAGTTGCGTTCGTTGAACGGGGGGTGGCAGAGCACGGCGTCGACGGGGGGCCGCGGAAACGCGTCGGCGCGCAGGCTGTCGGCGGCCGCGGCGCGAACCCGGGCGGAGCCGTGCAGGGCGAGGCGCAGCGCGGCCAGGGCGGCGAGTTCGGGCGAGGAGTCCTGCGCGTACAGGGCGGTGGCGCCGCGGACGGCCCGCAGCAGGGTGCCGGTGCCGCAGGCGGGGTCGAGCACGGTGCGGACGCCGGGTCCGGCGAGGGCGGCCATGAGCTCGGCGAGGCCGTCGGGGGTGAGCGGGTAGGAGCGGGTGGCGGTGTCGAGGTGGCGGTGGAGCAGGAACTCGAAGGCCTTGCGGGCACCGAGTTCGGCGGCGAGCCGGGCGGCGGCGCGCAGCAGCGGCATCGCGGCCGGCGGGGGCGCCACGGCGGCGAGCGGGTGGCCGGCGCCGAGCCGCGCGGCGAGCACCTGGCCGAGGACGGGCCGCAGCAGGACGGCCATCCGGGCGTCGGAGACGGCGGTCAGCTCCAGCCAGTCGGTGGGCCGGTCGCGTACGACGAGCAGCGCGGCGCCGGCTTCGACGAGTGCGGGCACGGCCCCGCCGGGGTGGGCGCAGACCTGCTGCCAGACCCGTTCGCGCAGCGGGACCTCGGTGAGCTTGCCCTGGACGCGGAGCCAGTCCTCGACTTCGGCGAGGGCGAAGGAGGGGCTGGTGTCGGTGCCGCCGACGGGCCGGGGGAAGTCGGGGTGGCGGCGCCGCCAGTTGCTCACGGCGGCGCGGCCGACGCCTGCCAGGCGGGCGACCTCGCCGGCGGTGACCTCCGCGCCCGCGGCGCTCTGCTGGGACATGCCGGCGAGCATACCCGTGTACCGGCCGGAATCCCGTTCGCGGCGTTGACATGAAAACACGACTGTGACGTGTTGACCCCGTTCACAGGCCCGTGCGGCTCGGGAACCGAACCCCGGGACCGCCAACCCCCGCGGCCGGCGCGCCCCGGGGGCCGGCAACCCCTGGGCCCGGCGCGCCCCGGAGGCCGGCAGTCCGCGGGGACGGCCGGCCTCCGCCGTGCTCAGGACCCGAGGATGGTGGTCAGGAACTCCCCTGTCCAGGCCAGCAGTTCCCGTCCGACCAGCGGCTTCCCGCCGACCCTGCCCGTCTTCGGGCGCGGGATCAGTACCTGCGAGGTGGCCGGCTTGAGCACCGCGCCCGGGTACAGCCGCTTCAGCCGCAGCTCCTGCGACTCGCGCAAGTCCACCGGTCCGAAGCGGATGTTGGGCCCCTGGAGGGTGATGTCGCCGACGCCGCAGGCGCGCGCGAGCATCCGCAGGCCCGCCACCATCAGCAGGTTCTCCACCGGCTCCGGCAGCTTGCCGTAGCGGTCGGTCAGTTCCTCCCGCACGGCCTTGACGTCGGCCTCGGAGGCGGCGGCCGCGATCGACCGGTAGGCCTGGAGGCGCAGCCGCTCGCCGGGCGCGTAGTCGTGCGGGACGTGCGCGTCGACCGGCAGCTCGACCTTGACCTCCAGTGCGGGCTCCTCCTCCGCCCCGCCCTCGACGGCCGCCCGGTAGTCGGCGACGGCCGCGCCGACCATGCGGATGTACAGGTCGAAGCCGACGCCCGCGATGTGGCCGGACTGCTCGCCGCCGAGCAGGTTGCCGGCGCCGCGGATCTCCAGGTCCTTCATGGCCACGTACATGCCGGCGCCCATCTCGGTGTGCTGGGCGATCGTCGCGAGCCGCTCGTGCGCGGTCTCGGTCAGCGGCTTCTCCGGCGGGTACAGGAAGTAGGAGTACCCGCGCTCGCGGCCGCGGCCGACGCGGCCGCGGAGCTGGTGCAGCTGGGAGAGGCCGAAGGTGTCGCCGCGCTCCACGATGAGCGTGTTGGCGTTGGAGATGTCGATGCCGGACTCGACGATCGTGGTCGACACCAGCACGTCGAACTTCTTCTCCCAGAAGTCCACGACGACCTGTTCCAGGGCCTGTTCGGACATCTGGCCGTGGGCGGTCGCGATCCGCGCCTCGGGCACGATCTCCCGCAGCCTGGCGGCCGCCCGGTCGATCGACTCGACGCGGTTGTGGATGTAGAAGCACTGGCCCTCGCGCAGCAGCTCGCGGCGGACGGCCGCGCCGATCTGCTTCTCCTCGTACGGGCCGACGAAGGTGAGCACCGGGTGCCGCTCCTCCGGCGGGGTGGTGATCGTCGACATCTCGCGGATGCCGGTCACCGCCATCTCCAGGGTGCGCGGGATGGGCGTCGCGGACATGGTGAGCACGTCGACGTTGGCGCGGAGCTTCTTCAGCTGCTCCTTGTGCTCGACGCCGAACCGCTGCTCCTCGTCGACGATGACCAGGCCCAGGTCCTTGAACTTCGTCTCCTGCGAGAACAGCCGGTGGGTGCCGATGACCAGGTCGACCGAGCCCTCGCGCAGGCCCTCCAGGGTGGCCTTGGACTCGGTTTCGCTCTGGAAGCGCGAGAGCGCCCGCACGGTGACGGGGAACTGGCTGTAGCGCTCGGAGAAGGTCCCGAAGTGCTGCTGCACCAGGAGCGTCGTGGGTACGAGGACGGCGACCTGCTTGCCGTCCTGGACCGCCTTGAACGCGGCCCGGACCGCGATCTCGGTCTTGCCGTAGCCGACGTCGCCGCAGATCAGCCGGTCCATCGGGACGGACTTCTCCATGTCCTCCTTGACCTCGGCGATGGTGGTGAGCTGATCGGGCGTCTCCGCGTACGGGAAGGCGTCCTCCAGCTCGCGCTGCCAGGGGGTGTCCGGGCCGAAGGTGTGTCCGGGGGCCGCCATGCGGGCGCTGTAGAGCTTGATGAGGTCGGCGGCGATCTCCTTGACGGCCTTCTTCGCGCGCGCCTTGGTCTTGGTCCAGTCGGCGCCGCCGAGCCGGTGCAGGGTCGGGGACTCGCCGCCGACGTACTTGGTGACCTGCTCCAGCTGGTCGGTCGGGATGTACAGCCGGTCGCCGGGCTGGCCGCGCTTGGCGGGGGCGTACTCGACGAGCAGGTACTCGCGGGTGGCGCCCTGGACGGTGCGCTGCACCATCTCGATGTAGCGGCCGACGCCGTGCTGCTCGTGGACGATGTAGTCGCCGGCCTCCAGGGTCAGCGGGTCGACCGACTTGCGGCGTCGGGTCGGCATCCGGCCGAGGTCCTTGGTTGCGGTGCGCTGCCCGGTCAGGTCGGTCTCGGTCAGCACGGCCAGTTTCAGCGCCGGGTCGACGAAGCCGTTGGCGATCGAGCCGCAGGCGACGTGCACGAGCGAGGGCTCCAGGTCCCGCAGGTCGGCCTCCAGGCGGGCCGGGATGCCCTCGCCGCCGAGGACCTCGACGGTCCGCGCGGCCGGTCCGTGGCCCTCGGTGAGGTAGACGGTGTGCCAGCCGTCGGCGATCCACGCCTTGGTGTCGGCGAGCGCGCGGGGGGTGTCGCCGCGGTAGGCCTCCGGGGCGTGCATGCCGAGCTTGAGGGTGTCCGAGCCGGATACGTCCTCGTCGGCGGCGAAGGGGGACACCGACCACCACATCATGCCGAGCTCGCGGGCGTGCTCGCGGACGTCCGCGATCCCGCGCAGGGAGGCCGCGCCGACGTCGATGGGGGCCTCGCCGCCGCCGGCGGTGGCCGCCCAGGAGGCCATCAGGAACTCCTGCGAGGTCGCCACCAGGTCGGAGGCCCGGGTCCGGACCCGCTCGGGGTCGCAGACCACGGCCATCGCCCCGGCGGGCAGTACGTCGATCAGCAGTTCCATGTCGTCGACGAGGACCGGGGCGAGGGACTCCATGCCCTCGACGGCGATCCCCTCGGCGATCTTGTTCAGCAGCTCGCCGAGCTCGGGGTGGGCCTCGGCGAGGGCCGCGGCCCGCTCGCGGACCTCGTCGGTCAGCAGCAGCTCGCGGCAGGGCGGGGCCCACAGCCCGTGCTCGGCGATCTCCAGGGACCGCTGGTCGGCGACCTTGAAGTAGCGGATCTCCTCGACGTCGTCGCCCCAGAACTCCACGCGCAGCGGGTGCTCCTCGGTGGGCGGGAACACGTCGAGGATGCCGCCGCGCACGGCGAACTCGCCGCGCTTCTCGACCAGCTCCACGCGTGCGTACGCGGCCGCCGCCAGGGCGGAGGTGATCTCGCCGAGGTCGGCGCCCTGACCCTGGCGCAGGCTCACCGGTACGAGGTCCCCGAGCCCCTTGACCTGCGGCTGGAGCACGGATCGGATGGGGGCGACCACGACGCTGACGGGACCCGCGGCCGGGTCGTCCTTGCTGGGGTGGGCGAGTCGGCGCAGGACGGCGATGCGGCGCCCCACGGTGTCGCTGCGCGGGCTGAGCCGTTCGTGCGGCAGCGTTTCCCAGGACGGGTAGTCCACGACCTCGTCGGGCGGCAGCAGCGAGCGCAGCGCGGCCGCCAGGTCCTCGGCCTCGCGGCCGGTGGCGGTGACCGCGAGGACGGTCCGCTCGGTCCGCCGGGCCAGCGCGGCGATCGCGAACGGTCGCGCGGCGGGCGGGCCGACGAGGTCCACGTACATGCGGTTGCCGTCCCCGGCCGCGGTGACCGCCTCGGTGAGGGCGGGGTCCCGGGTGACGGCGTCGAGCAGTCCGTGCAGGCTCATGGAGAGGGCTTTCCGTCCGGTGGTGGGCGTCAGGGCGCAACGCGAAGGGCCCGACACGTCGAACGGGCCGGGGGCTCCCACCCTACGACGCGTGCCGCCGCCGTGCGCGGGGGATTCAGGTCGCCGCGGGAGTGGCGTGCGAACGCCCCCGCGCGGGGTGCACGGGGCATCCGGGCCCGAGGGCCGCCGCTCTACGATGTCCCGTAACGACCGCATTGACCGTCTGAACTCGCCGCGCCACCGTCCGCAGGAGTTCACGCCGCCCGGCCGAGGAGCACGAGACCGTGACGAGCGACGCGATAACCCGACCTGCACCCGCGGCCCCGGCCGCGGTGGGGCAGGTCAGGGCCCGGTGGGCCGGTCCCTACGCGGTGGCCGCCGGGCTGTTCCCCGTCTACCTGATCCTGTCCGTCGGACGGTTCCGCCGGATGGACTGGTCCTCCTGGGACCTGGGCATCTTCGAGCAGGCCATCCGCGCCTACGCCCACCTCCGGGAGCCCGTCGCCGACCTGAAGGGGCCCGGGGCCAACATCCTCGGGGACCACTTCAGCCCGATCATCGCGCTGGTCGCCCCCGTCTACCGGGTCTTCCCCGGGCCGGTGACCCTGCTCGTCGTGCAGGCCGCGCTGTTCGCGCTCTCCGCCGTGCCGGTCACCCGGGCCGCCGGGCGGCTGCTGGGCCGGCCGCGCGGGGTCGCGCTCGGGGTGGCGTACGGGCTGTCCTGGGGGGTCCAGCGGGCCGTCGAGTTCGACTTCCACGAGATCGCCTTCGCCGTGCCCCTGATCGCCTTCGCCCTGGAGGCGGTCCTGGCCCGGCGCTGGCGGGCCGCCCTGCTGTGGGGGCTGCCGCTGGTCCTGGTGAAGGAGGACCTCGGGTTCACGCTGGCCGCCCTGGCCGTGGTGGTGGCCCGGCGGGCGTGGCCCACCGACCGGCGGGCCGGGCGCCTCGCGCTCGGCGTCGCCGCCGGGGCCGTGGTCTTCGCGGTCCTCGTGTTCACCGTCATCGTCCCGGCCTTCGCCACCGCGGGCTACGGCTACTGGGACAAGATCGACGGCGCCGGCCCGCTCGCGGGCCTCGGCACGAAGCTCGCCACCCTGGGCTGGGTCCTGATCCCCACCGCCGGGCTGCTCGCGCTGCGCTCGCCGCTGCTGCTGGTCGCCGTCCCCACCCTCGGCTGGCGGTTCCTGTCCGGTGACGACCACTACTGGTCCACCGACTGGCACTACAGCGCCGTGCTGATGCCCATGGTGACCCTGGCCCTCGTCGACGCCGTCGACACCGTCCGGCGCGGGGAGCGGCCGTGGCTGCGGGCGTACGCGCTCCAGCTGCCGACGGCCGTGCTCGCCGCCGGCCTGGCCCTGGCCGCGACCAGCATGCCGACCGCCAAGCTGATGGAGGGCCGTACGTACGAGCGGCCGGCCCGGGTCGGCGCGATCGAGCGGCTCCTGGAGCGGATCCCCGACGGGGCGAGCGTCGAGGCGGACACCACGCCGCTGACCCGGCTGACCTCGCGCTGCCGCGTGTTCTGGATCGGCGGCGCCCAGGGCGTGGTCCCGGACTGGATCACCATCGACAACGCCTCCGCGTGGGCGGGCGAGGACCCGACCGTCTACGCCGCCCAGCTGCACCCCGGCGAGCGGTTCACCGTGGTGGGCGAGGCCGAGGGCATCGTGCTGATGCGCCGCAGCTGACGGCGTCGCCGCGTCCGGGCGGCCCGGTTGACGAGCCGGCCCGGACGGTGGACCCGGCCGGCCCCGGACGCGGCGCGGCCCCGGACGCGCCCTCGCGGGCGGGTCCGGGGCCGTCCCCCGTTGTCTCCCCCGTACGACCGCGCGGCGGTGCTACTCGCTCGCGATCGCGTTCAGTACGTTCATCCGCCCGGCCCGGAAGGCCGGCACCAGCGCGGCGAACAGGCCCACGAGGGCCGAGGCGGCGAACACCCCGAGGATCGTCGGCCAGGGGATCTCCAGCACCCTCAGGCCCTCCAGCGCGAGCAGCTGCTGCGCGCTGGCTCCCCAGCCCATGCCCAGTCCGAGGCCCAGCAGGGCGCCGAAGAGGGCGATGACCACGGACTCCAGGCGGATCATGCGGCGCAGCTGGCGGCGGGAGAGGCCGATGGCGCGCATCAGGCCGATCTCGCGGGTCCGCTCGACGACCGACAGGGCGAGGGTGTTCACCACGCCGAGGACGGCGACGACGATGGCGAGGCCGAGCAGCCCGTAGACCATGTTCAGCAGCTGGCCGACCTGGTCCTTCAGGGCCTGCTTGTAGTCGGCCTGGTTGAGCACCTTGTACTGCGGGTACTCCGCCAGCGCCGCCTTGACCTCCTGGTAGGCGGCCGCGTCGGACTGCCCGTCCTTGGCGCTGGCGAGCAGCATGAAGGGGCGCGGCATCCGGTCGGCCGGGACGTTGGCCTCGGCGACGGCGGTGCTGATGTACTTCATGCCCTTGTCGAGGTTGCCCTCGTCGCTGGTGATCGCGGCGACCCTGAGCTTGACGGTGTTCCCGCCGGTGAAGGCGACCGTCAGCGCGTCGCCGAGCTTGATCCCGTGTGCGGTGGCGTACTCCGAGCCGACCGACATGGAGTCCTTGCCGTACGCCGCCGCGTGCTCCCCGGCGACCATCGTGCGCCGGATGTCCTGGGCGTACGCCGGGTCGGTGGCGCCGAGCCCGTCCTTCTCGGTGGTGCCGTCCGGGGCGGTGACCGCGGCCTCGACCTCGCGGTAGGCGGTGACGTGGTCGAGGCCCGGGGCGGCGCGCAGCGCCTGTTCGGCCTGGGGCATGACGGGCTGCCCGGTCATGGAGTTGACGACGTAGTCCGCACCCACCGACTTGTCGAGCTCGTCGGTGGCGGAGGCCACCATCGAGGAGCCGACGACCGACAGGCAGGCGACCAGGGCCAGGCCGATCATCAGCGCGGCGGCGGTGGCGCCGGTGCGGCGCGGGTTGCGCAGGGCGTTGCGCTCGGCGAGGCGGCCCACGGACCCGAAGGGCCGCAGGACGGCGCCGGAGAGCACCCGCACCACGCCGGCGGCGAGGAGCGGTCCGATGACGATGAAGCCGATGAGGGTGAGGACGACGCCCAGGCCGAGCCACATCGATCCGGGTCCGGCTTCGTCGGCGGCGGTGGTGAGGTACAGCCCGGCGCCGCCGATGCCGGTGAGGGTCAGGCCGGTGACGGCGCGGACGATGCCGGCCTTGCGGTCGCCGGGGGTGCCGGACTCGCGCAGGGCGGCCATCGGGGAGACCTTGCCGGCCCGGCGGGCCGGGACGAAGGCGGCGACGACGGTGACGACGACGCCGAGGAAGACGCCGATGGCGGGGGTGGTCCAGGCGACGGTCAGGTCGTCGGTGGACAGGTGCATGCCCATCTGGCCCATGAGCTTCATGAGTCCGACGGCCAGGCCCACGCCCGCGCCGACGCCCAGGACGGAGCCCACGACGCCGAGGAGGAAGGCCTCGACCACGACGGACTTGAGGACCTGTCCGCTGTCGGCGCCGATGGCGCGCATCAGGCCGATCTCGCGGGTCCGCTGGGCGACCAGCATCGAGAAGGTGTTGAAGATGAGGAAGATGCCGACGAGGAAGGCGATCCCGGCGAAGCCGAGCATCACGTACTTCATGACGTCGAGGAAGGCGCCGACGTCCTTGCGGTTGGCGTCCGCGGCCTCCTGGGAGGTCTGCAGCTTGTAGGTGTCCGCGCCGACGGCGGCGGCGACGTTCGCCTTGAGCTGCTCGTCGCTCACCCCGTCCTTCGCGGTGACGTTGACGTGGGTGAAGGCGCCGGCGGCGCCGAGCAGCTGCTGCTGCGCGGTGGCGGTGTCGAAGTAGACGACGGCCGCGCCGGGGTTGGTGACGGTGAAGGCGGCCAGGCCGGTGATGGTGGCGCGGATGTCACCGGTGACGGCGATGGTGCGCAGTTCGTCGCCGATCTTCAGGCCGTGCTTCTTCGCGGTGTCGGCGTCGACCATCACCTCGGTGGGGCCGCGCGGCGGGTGACCGGCGGTGATCTTCATGGACTTGAGCTCGTTGGTGTTCCAGTTGCCCGCGATGGTCGGGGCGCCGGTGGTCGAGCCCATGTTCTCGTTCTCGGAGTTGACCACCGTGACGGACATCGAGAGGACGCCGCCCTCGGCACTCTTGACCCCTTCGGCCGCGGAGACCTTCCCGACGACCGCGCCGTCCAGCACCTCGGGCCTGCCGCGGTCGGGGGTCTCCTCCCCGTCGACGGCCGACTTCGGGCTGACGGTCACGTCGGAGTTGGCGACGGCGAAGAGCTTGTCGAAGGTGGTGTTCATCGTGTCGGTGAACACCAGCGTGCCGCAGACGAAGGCGACGGACAGCAGGACCGCGACGGCGGAGAGCGCCATCCGCCCCTTGTGCGCGACGAAGTTGCGCCGCGAGGTCTTCAGGACCATGCCGCTCATGAGGTCCGCCCGCGCGCGTCGAAGTCCTTCATGCGGTCGAGGACCTGCTCGGCGGTGGGTCCGTACAGCTCGTCGACGATGCGGCCGTCGGCGAGGAAGACGACGCGGTCCGCGTAGGAGGCGGCGACCGGGTCGTGCGTGACCATGACGATGGTCTGGCCGAGCTCGTCGACCGAGCGGCGCAGGAAGCCGAGGACCTCGGCGCCGGCCCGGGAGTCCAGGTTTCCGGTCGGCTCGTCGCCGAAGATGATCTGCGGCCGGGCGGCGAGGGCGCGGGCGACCGCCACGCGCTGCTGCTGGCCGCCGGACAGCTCGGTGGGCCGGTGCTTCAGGCGGCCGGAGAGGCCCACCGTCTCCACGACCCGGTTCAGCCACTCCGCGTCGGGACGGCGTCCCGCGATGTCCATGGGGAGCGTGATGTTCTCCAGGGCGTTCAGCGTGGGCAGCAGGTTGAAGGCCTGGAAGATGAAGCCGATCCGGTCGCGCCGCAGCTGCGTGAGCTTCTTGTCCTTGAGACCGGTGATCTCGGTGTCGTCGAGGTGGATCTGACCGCTGGTCACCGTGTCGAGTCCGGCGAGGCAGTGCATGAGCGTGGACTTGCCGGATCCCGAGGGTCCCATGATCGCGGTGAACTGGCCCCGGCGGATGTCCACGTCCACCTCGTCCAGGGCGACGACGCGCGTCTCGCCGGAGCCGTAGGCCTTGACGACCTTCCGCGCCCGGGCCGCGACGGCTTCATGCCCTCCGGTGCCCCCGTGCCTGGTCTCGGTCATAGCCGTTGTCACGGTGCTTCTCCTCGGTAGGTGTGCGTCGTCCGCGTGCATGCGTCGCCGTCGTGAAGTCTGGTGGGGCCGGGGGTGCGGCGCGCTGGTGCCCGTCGCCGTATCCGCCCGGGGGTTATCCCCACCCCCCGGAGCTCCCGGCCCGTGTGAACCAGTTAAGGACGCGTCGGGACCCCGGACCTCATCCGCCGGGACGAAAGACCCCTGGCCCGTTCTGCGGAGTGCCCCCTAGGGGTTCTCCGCCCTCCGGTGGACGGGACCTGGGGATACCACCCGGTACGCCGCCGGTGAGAAGGTGTTCCCCGCAACTGCGTGCAGGGGGAAGGAATCCGGTGGGGTCAGGGGAGCGCGCGGCCGCCGCCGCGAGCGGGAGGGCCGCGGGCGGGGGGACGGACGGGACGGCCGCGGGCCGCCGGCCTCCGTCGGCGGTGGTCGCCTCGCTGATGCTGTGCATGTCCCTGGTCGCCCTGGACAGCACGATCGTCGCGACCGCCGTCCCGCAGATCGTCGGCGACCTCGGCGGTTTCTCCGTCTTCTCCTGGCTGTTCTCCGGCTACCTGCTGGCGGTCACCGTCACCCTGCCCGTGTACGGGAAGCTGGCGGACACCTTCGGCCGCAAGCCGGTGCTCCTCTTCGGGATCGGCCTCTTCCTCGCCGGCTCGCTGCTGTGCGGGCTCGCCTGGAACATGGGCGCCCTGATCGCCTTCCGGATCGTCCAGGGGCTGGGTGGCGGCGCCCTCCAGGGAACGGTCCAGACCCTGGCCGCCGACCTCTACCCGCTGAAGGACCGGCCGCGGATACAGGCCCGCATGTCCACCGTGTGGGCCGCCTCGTCCGTGGCCGGCCCGGCGGTCGGCGGGCTGCTCGCCGCGTACGCCCACTGGCGCTGGATCTTCCTGCTCAACCTGCCGCTGGCCGCGCTCGCCCTGTGGATGGTCGCCCGCCACCTGGCGGAGCCCGTACGGTCCCCCGGGCGCCGGGGCCCGGTCGACTGGGCCGGAGCGCTCGCCGTGTTCGCGTGCGGCGGGGTACTGCTCTTCGCGCTGGTCCAGGGCGGGGTGGCCTGGCCCTGGCTGTCCGCGCCCTCCCTGGGCCTGCTGGCCGGGAGCGCGGTGCTGGCCGTGGTGGTGGTGCGGGTGGAGCGCCGGGCGGCGGAGCCGATCCTGCCCGGCTGGGTGTGGCGGCGGCGCACCATCGCCGCCGTGAACCTGGCGATGGGGGTGTTCGGGCTGCTGATGGTCGCCCCGATGGTGTTCATGCCGACCTACGCCCAGTCCGTGCTGGGGCTCGACCCCGTCGCCGCCGGGTTCGTGATGTCCGTGATGACCCTGAGCTGGCCCCTGTCCGCCGCCCTCAGCCAGCACGTCTACCGGCGCATCGGGTTCCGGAACACCGCCGCCGTCGGGATCTCGCTGGCCGCCGCGATCCTGTACTCCTTCACCCTGCTCCCGCACCCCGCCCGGCCCTGGCAGCCCGCGCTGGTCATGCTGGTGCTGGGGGCGGCCCTCGGTCTCTTCCAACTGCCGCTGATGATCGGGGTGCAGGCCACCGTGGGCTGGGCCGAGCGGGGCACCGCCACCGCCTCGGTGCTGTTCTGCCGGCAGGTCGGCCAGAGCGTCGGGGCGGCCCTGCTCGCGGCCGTCGCCAACGCCACCCTCGCGTCCCGGCTGACGGACGCCGCCACCCCCGGACTGCCGGACGGCCTGGACGGCGTGGCGAGGGCACTGGAACGCCCGGAGCTGCTCCCCCCGGCCGCCGCCGGCGAGCTGCGCGCGGCCGTGGCCGCCGCCGTCGACCACATCTTCCTCGGGGCGGCCGTCGCCGCCCTCGTCGCCCTGCTGATCCTGCTGCTGGCGGCCCCGCGCAGGTTCCCCGTACTCCCGGAGGACTGAGGGGCCGGAGGACGGCGGTGCGGGTTGTCATGAACCGATCCGATGGGTGACCCTCGTGCCCAGGACCGTTTTCCGGGGGGATCACATGGCTTCCGCACTCTTCGCCCTTGCGCTGCTCGCCGCACTGGCCGGGCCGCTCGCCCTGCGGCTGCGCCGCAGCCCGGGCTTCGTCACCGGCCGCGACGGGCGGCTCTCCACCTCCACCGTGCTGGCCCTGGCCTGGACGGTGGTCCTGCTCTGGCTGCTGCTCGCCCTCCTCGCGTACGGGCTCACCGCGGGCGGCGGCATCGGCTGGTTCCAGGGCGAGCACGGCCCGATGTCCGACCTGACGTCGGTGTACCTGCCGCTGCTCGGCGGCCCGTACGTGGCGATGATCGCCGCGAAGACGGTCGTGGGCCTGCGCGTGGAGAACGGCACCATGGCCAAACCGGCCCCCAAGCCGACCGCGTCGGGGCGGCGCCCGCTGCGGGAGCTCATCGCGAACGACAGCGGCCGGACCGACCTCGTCGACCTCCAGTACGTCGCGCTCAGCGCGGTCACCATGCTCTACGTGGTGCTCTTCTTCCTCTCCGACGTCGGCGGCGGACTGCCGCGCCTGCCGCACGAGATCTGGGCGCTGACCGGCGCGCCCGCGGGGGCGTACCTGGTGAACAAGCTGGCCACCCGCGCCACCCCGGTGATCACCGACGTCCGCGTCCACGACGGGCTGCTCACCGTCGAGGGCGGCGGGTTCGCCCCCGGCCCGGCGGGCCAGGCGACCCGCGTCACGGTGGACGACACCGTGCTCCCGGCGGTGACGGACCCGCTCACCGGCGCCCTGACGTCGCCGCTCCCGGGCGCGGCGACGGCGCCGTTCTCGGTGGTCGTCACGGCCCGCGGCCTGCGCAGCGACCCGTACTGCTACGAGGGGGCACCGGCGCGGGCCGCCGCCCCGACTCCGTAGGAGGGAGCCCTCGCGGCGGCTACTTGTGGCGGGCGTAATAGCGGGCCACCCGGGCCCGGTTGCCGCAGGCCGCCGCCACGCACCAGCGCCGGCGCGGGTGCGCGGGCAGGAACAGCAGCACGCAGTCCTCGGCCTCGCACGCCCGTACCGCCGCCACCCGGGGGTCGGTCAGCAGTCCGGCGACCGCCTCGGCCAGCTCCGCGGCGAGCCGCACGTGCGGTGCGGCGTCCCGGCGCGACAGCGCCACCAGGCCCGTCTCCGCGTCCCAGGCCAGCTCGCGGCGCACCGGCGCGGCCGCCAGGGCCGCGTTCAGCGCCCGCAGGGCTCCGGCCGGCGGACGGCCGCCGTGGCGCACCGCCTCCAGCGCCGGGCGCGCGGCCTCCCGTACGCCCGCCACGGCTGCCACCTCGGCCGGGCCGACGGCGGCGACCGGGGTCAGCCGTCCGGCCTGCGTCGCCAGCCAGGCGGCGAGCCCGGCCGGTCCCGCGACGAGGTCGTCCTGCGCCGTGCGGGTGTTGAGGAGGTCCAGGGCGAGGGGCTCACCGGTGAGCGGGAAGGTCACTGTCATCTGACTAATGCTACCCCTCCTACTTGACCCATTAGCAGGAAGCGGGCAAGACTCATGGGAACAAGACCCGAGGAGCCATGTGATGACCGCTCTCCGCACCACCGTTCCGTCCGTCCGGCACCGCAGCGTCGAGGTGGACGGCGTCCGCGTCGCCTACCGCGAGAGCGGCCCCGCCGACGGCCCGGTCCTGCTGCTCCTGCACGGGTTCCCCACCTCCTCCCACCAGTTCGCCCGCCTGATGGACGCCCTCGGGGACACCCCCCACCGGCTGATCGCGCCCGACTACCCCGGCTCCGGCCGCACCGAGGCCCCGGCCGGTTTCACGTACACCTTCGACCGGCTCGCCGACGTCGTGGAGGGCTTCGCCGACGCCCTCGGCCTGGACCGGTTCGCCCTCTACGTCTTCGACTTCGGCGCACCCGTCGGCCTGCGGGTCGCCGCGCGGCGGCCGGAGCGGGTGACCGGCCTGATCGTGCAGAACGGCAACGCGTACGAGGAGGGCCTCTCGGACGCGGCCCGCGCCTTCGCCGGCCTGCGCCGCGAGGTTCCGGGCGACGAGGCGCGCGTCCGCGGCCTGTTCACCGAGGAGGGCACCCGCTTCCAGTACGAGACCGGCGTCGCCGACCCCGGCCTCCTCTCCCCCGACGGCTGGTCGCTCGACGTCCACTACCTCGGCCTGCCGGGCCGCGCCGACGCCCAGGCCGACCTGGCCTTCGACTACGCCTCGAACTTCGCCCACTACCCCGTCTGGCAGGCCTGGCTGCGCTCCGCGGGCCTGCCGGTGCTGGTCGTGTGGGGTGCCGGAGACCCCTTCTTCACCCCGGCGGGCGCCGAGGCGTACCGCAGGGACGTGCCGGACGCGGAGGTCCACGTCTTCGACGGCGCGGGTCACTTCGCCCTGGAGACCCACCTCCCGGAGATCGCCCCGCTGATCGCCGCGTTCCTCGCGAAACTCCCCTGAGCAACGCGACCCCCCTGACCGGCGCACCCGCGGTTCCGGCCGGGCCCCGACGCGCGGGGCAGGCTCACGGTCCCGACGCGCACGCCGGTGCGGCCCAGCCCTCCGGCCCGCACCGGCCGATCCGTCCGGCGGCCGTGCGCCTCCGGACCGGCTCCGGCCGGACCTCTGCCGGGCAGCGCGCGGCAGCGGCTCAGCCCTCCGCCGGGGCCCGGCCCGTCAAGGCCGCCAGGCTGGAGCGGACGTGGTTCATGTGGGCCCGCATCTCCTCCTGGGACTCCGCGTGCTCCCGCAGGACCCGCTCCGTCTCCCGGCCCACCCGCTCCTCCTGGACCCTCGCCTCCGCGATCGCCTCGGCGGCGGCCGCCTCGGCGTCCTCCTGCCCGTGCCGCGCCGACTCCTCCGCCTCGGCGAACGCGCGCCGCGCCTCGGCCAGCCGTGCCTCCGCGTGCCGTTCCAGCTCCGCCTGGCGCGCCGCCAGCTCCGCGTCCCGCGCCGCCAGCTCCCGCTCGGCCGCGTCCCACCGGTCCGTGTGCTCCTGCTCGCGCTCCGCCAGCAGCGTCTCCGACCGCCGCCGCATCCCGTCCAGCGCGGCCTGCCCCTCCGCGCGCCAGGCCTCCGCGTCGTCCCGCGCCCCCGCGCGCGCGTCGTCCGCCTCCCGCTGCGCGCGCAGCAGTCCCTGCCGGGCCCGTACCTCGGTCTGCTCCCGTACCGCCTCCGCGTCGTGGCGGGCCAGCTCCGCGACCCGCTCGGCGTGCGCGTCGGCCGCGTCCCGCGTCGCCGCCGCGTCCGCCCGCGCGTCCGCGGCCAGCGCCCGCGCCTCCTCCTGCGCGAGCAGCAGGATCCGCCGGGCCCGCTCGCTCAGCTCGTCGTACGTCTGCGGGGCCAGCCCGGCCACCTCTTCGCGGAGCCGCGCCGCCTCCCCCTCCAGCTGCTCGGCCAGGACGGTCAGCCGTGCCACCCGCTCCCAGGCCTCGTCACGGCTGCCGGAGAGCCGGGCGAGATACCGGTCGACCTCTTCCGTGCGGTAGCCGCGGCCGCGCACGGTCGCAATGGGTGCACTCATCCGGGAAGCGCCTCTCTCGCGGGGATTCCTGTCAAGGATGCGTCATTTGCGAGCAGAAGCCGGAATGGCCGGGCCGAGACCCTGTTCGAAGGTCTCACCCCGGCCATTCAACCGATCTTCGGATCAGCCCGTGATCACAGCAGTCCGTCCCACATCTGCTCCAGCAGCACCGACCACCAGTTCTCCGGCGACGCCAGCGCGGCGCTGTCGAGGCCCGCCAGATTCGCCTGGAAATCGACGGTCCAGCGACCCGCCTGCTCCGGCGTCAGATGCTGCCGCAGCCGCCACATGTGAGCCAGCATCGCCAGGGACCGTACGAACTGCGGCAGGCTGGAGTTCACGAACTGCGGCGGGACCGGGGCGCCGCCCGGACCGCCCTCCACCGGCACCGCCACGATGCTCGCGGTCCCGTACTGCACGCAGAGCGCCTTGCCGAAGTCGCTGCCGACGACGAGGTACGAGCCCGCGTCCGACGCCGGCTGCACCTGCCGCTGCCCGGCCAGTTCGGCCAGCGTCGGCACGGGCTGGCCCGGTACCGCCTGGCCCCAGAAGAACGGCCCGAAGTCGACGGGTACGCCCGCCCACATCAGGGTCTGCGCCACGATCTCCGGCACGCCCTGACGGGACACGGCCCGCTGCTCGAAGCGGAACACGCCCTGCGGGCCGAAGGCACCCGCCAGTTCCTGCGCGATCGCGTCCAGCGGGATCGCCGGCTGGAGCGGGACCTGCGGCAGGGGGGCCCGCACCGGCGCGGGGCGCGCCGGGCCGTCGGCGACCTGGTGCAGCTCCCCCTGGTGGGTGAGCAGGTGCCGCATGCCCTGCTGGCGGCCCGCGTGGTCGGTCCCGTACGGGGCCACGCTGGTGATCCGCACCTGCGGCCAGGTCTCCCGGATCATCCGGGCGCAGTACCCGCCGGGCAGCTCGCAGGACGCCAGCTCGGTGTGCAGCTCCAGCACCTGCTGCGGCGGCACGTTCATCGCGCGGAGCTCGTACAGGATCTGCCACTCCGGGTGCGGCGTACCGGGCGCCGAGCGGCGGATCAGCTGCTGCTCGGAACCGTCGGGCGCGCGGTAGCGGAGCACGGCCTGGTAGCCGGGACCCACCGTGGGCGCGCCGGTGGGCGCCGGGGGCGGCGCCGCAGGTCCGCCCGGCGGCGGGCCGGGGGGCGCGGGCGCGCGGCCCACGGCGGGGCCGGCCAGCATGGTCGCGGCGTGGTCGATCCCGCCGGCCGGGGTGCCGCCGGGCGGACCCGGCGGACCC
>NZ_JBHXSY010000015.1:54085-165627 GCF_042715295.1 Streptomyces sp. NPDC058701
GGGCGGCTGCGGCACACCGGGACCGGCCAGCATCGTCGCGGCGTGGTGCGCGCCCCCACCGGGAGCCCCGGGCGGACCCGGAGGAGCCGGCGGCTGACCCGTACCGGGTGCACCGGGCGGGCCCGGGGGCTGCGGCACACCGGGACCGGCCAGCATCGTCGCCGCGTGGTCGAAGCCGCCGCTCGAAGCACCGGGAGCACCCGGCGGACCGGGCGGCTGCGGCACACCGGGACCGGCCAGCATCGTCGCGGCGTGGTGCGCGCCCTCACCGGGAGCCCCGGGCGGACCCGGAGGAGCCGGCGGCTGACCCGTACCCGGAACCCCGGGACCGGCCAGCATGGTCGCGGCGTGGTTCGCCCCGGCGCCGGGGGCGCCCGGAGCACCGGGGGCGGCGGGCGGCTGCCCACCGATCGAAGCACCGGGAGCACTGGGAGCACCGGGAGCACTGGGCGGGCCCGGCGGCACGGGCGTCTGGCCGGAGCCGCGCGAGCCCGGCCGGGAGATCTGGGCCTTGCTGGTCGGCGCGTCGGCGATGTCGCCCGCATCCGGCCCGAGCGCCGGCACGACCGCCGTGCGCGGGAGCGCGCTGCCCCCGGCCATGAGCGTGGTCTGCGCCTCCGGGGCCACCCCGGACGGGGGCCCGTCCTCCAGGTCCGACCCGGACAGCGGGGGCGCGAACACGGTCGCGGGCAGCGGCACGGACACGTCGTCCGCACCGGGGGTCACGTCGGTACCGGCCCAGGGCGTCGCCCCGGTCGGCACGGCCGACGGGACACCGTCGTTGGCGGTCGGCTCGTACGGGATCTCGCCCCCGCGCCGCAGCGGCACCGCGTGCACGGACGCCGGCGGACCGTCGGCAGGCTCCGGGGCCACCGCATCCGGCGAGGAGAAGGAAGGGGAAGAAGAGGACGAGGAAGAAGAGGAGACCGGCACCGGGACCGAGGCCGGATCCGGCGACGAGGGCGACGAAGGCGATGAGGAAGCGGAAGAGGACGACGAGGACGACGAGGACGACGGTCCGCGCGGGATCCCGGCCCGGTCCGCCGCCTCCTGCAGCCACTCCGGGGGACTCAGCATGAACGAGGTCTGCTCCGAGTCGATCCGCGGCGGCGGAACGGAGGCCTCCGAGGCCGCGGCCGCGGCCGTCGCCCCGTACTCCTCCTCGTACCGGCGGATCACCTCACCCACCGGCAGACCAGGCCACAGCGTGACCTCACCACTGTCCCGGGCGATGACCAGCCGCTGCCGGCCGCCCCCGGACACCGGGCCGGCCGCCCGGTCCTCCGCCCACACCACGAACCCGAGCCCGAACTCCCGCACCCGCACCTCGCGGTGCTGGTAGCCGGGAACGTCCCCGTTGATCCACTCCTCGGCGCGCTCCTGCGCCTGCGCAAACGTCACCACCGCGCCGTCACCCCTCATCCGAACCGGTACGCGCCACGGGAACCGACCGTGCGAATCCGCCGTCCACCATCAGACCGGCCACCGTCTCCAGCTCCGGCGGATTGCCCGCGAGCCGATCCAGGAAGGCATCGAAATCAGCGCCGCACGGCAACAACAAACGCTCCACGCGCTCCTGCACCGACCAGCCGTCCCGGTCGCGCGCGTCGTCATACGGGGAGAACCACACCGACCCGGTGCCCTCGCCCCTCACCTTCAGCGCGAGCAGCCCGCCCTGGACGAAGGCCACGCACAGGTAGTCCTTCGTCAGGTGGTCCCGCAGGCACTTGTTGACGTACACGAGGTCGTTGACCGCCGCCTCCTCGCGCACCGTGAAGAACGGCTGGTCCACCAGCAGGCCGAGGTCCACGTCCAGGCCCGCGCCGACCGGCGCGCAACCGCCCGCGGCCTTGAGGAACGAGCGGTACGCCTCCGGCAGCCGGTAGCCGAGGTCCTCCTCGACGCCCTGCACCTGCTCCTCGGACACCGACACCACCGACTTCGGCAGCCCCAGGTGCACCGGGCGCACTTCCTGGAGGGCCCGGGTCCCGCGCTTGTCGTGGTCCACCGGGGCCGTCACCAGTCCCGCGTGGTGCCGCAGCAGCGCCTTCACCTCGACCGGGACCAGCTCCATGCGCCGCGAACCCGACACGTGGTGCCAGGTCCAGCCGTGCGGGGTCGCCACCGGACCGACCGTGTCCCACAGCTCGTGCCCGGCGGCACGCATCGCGGCGTTCGCGGAGACGCAGTCCGTCAGCCGCAGCTCGTCCACGCCGAAGCCCTCGGGCGGGTCGGCGATCTCGACCGCCGCACGCGCGTAGGCGGAGAAGTCCGGATGGCCGTTGCCGTCCATCCGCACACCGTGGGGATGCCGAGCGGCCCGGACGGGGTCCGGGAAATGCACGACCTGCCCCGAGTAAGCGGCGTTGGGTGGCGCGGCCTGCTGCCCGAGCCGACCTGTCGTCATGGCGGTAGCCCCCTGCTGGATCTGGCTGGTTCGCCACAGCCTATGCGCTGGGGCAAGAGGCTCACCCGCGCGTAGGCCACACCTCCGGGCTCCGGCCAGGAACATCCGAATTGATACGAAAATTCGACCCCGCTTCCACAGGACGAGAGACATTTGGCAGGCTGTCCCCGCGGCACGGGGGCGTGCGCGACAGCGGCCACCACCGCCGCCACGGGAGGGAAAGCGCGACCATGCACCACACGGCAACACGGCCGGATCCGGCCGAGACCGCCGCGGGAGGCCCGGGAACACCGGGAGACCGAGCGGCGGCGCAAGGACCCGAAGGCACACCGGCACGGGAAGGGACGAGGCCCACGGAAGAGCGGGAAGCGGCACCGCAGGACCGGGGAGCACCCGCGGGCGCCGCCGACGGGGGCGGTCCCGCCGGCGATCCCCGCCTGCGCTGGGGCGGCGCCGACGGCCGGCCGGCCCCGCCGGTCCTGCGGTTCCGCCGCGACGGGATCCTGCCCACGGTCGCCGCGGCCCTCTCCGTACGCGGCGAGACGCTCACCGGCACCGCGGGCAAGGCCGACCAGCCCCCCGTCCTGCACCCCCTCGTCCAGGACTTCCTCGACACCCTCACCAGCGGCCAGCGCGAACGGTTCACCGGCCGGTGTCCGGAGGCGCTCCTCCTCTCCCGCCACCTGGCGGCCGTCGAGGGCGCCCGCTCCAAGCGCGCCTCCCGCAAGCCCCTCGCCGCGAGCGAGGCCCGGCGTTCCCTCAAGCAAGCGAAGATCACCGCCCGCCGCATCCGCGAGGACGGCGACCCGCTCCACGGCAGCTACGCACCCCCCTGCCGCTCCTGCGAGGCCCTCCTCGCCCACTTCGGCGTACGCTCCGTCGACCTCACCCCAGCCGAGTAGCCATGACCAGCACCTCCGCGTCCTACGACCGCTCCGCGGCCACCCGCTTCCCGGTCGCCGTGAACTCCGCCCTGCGCATCGCCGGCTGGGAACCCGGCCGCTGGGACATCAAGCAGGCCGAGTACTGGGCCGACGCCCTCCGGGACCACACCACCCCCGCCGGGCACCGGCACACGGTGTTCCCGGCCGCCGTCGAGGCCTGGGCCGAATTCGGCGGCCTCACGGTCACCGCCCCGGGCCCGGGGCGCCAGATAGCGCCGGTCCCCGTCCGGATCGACCCGCTCACCGGCCTGCACCTGGCCCGTACGTTCGCCGACCTCGGCCGGGCCCTGTCCACCGCGCTGTGCCCGCTCGGCGTCGAGTCCGACGGCGGCTCCCACCTCGCGCTCGACGCCGAGGGCCGGGTGTACGGCATCGACCACACCGGCGACTGGTACCTCGGGGCGAGCGTCGACGAGGCCCTGACGCTCCTCCTGACGGGCCTCCAGCCCACCCGCCTCACCACCGGCTGACCGGCGGGGTCGGGCCCCGGCCCGCGCCCGGGGCCGCCCGCCGAGGCCTGCCGTGTCTTTCGGATCATGGCGGGCCCGGGGTGTCCGGCACCGCGCCCCGCGGCGTTCTCGCCGGTCGCCGACACACCAGGCCTAGCGGACCGGCAGGACCGCCGACACCTTGAAGCCGCCCTCGTCCGTCGGCCCCGACACGAAGACCCCGCCCAGCCCGAGCACCCGTTCCCGCATCCCGACGAGCCCGTTGCCCCCGCTGGGCAGTCCGTGCTCGGCGGAGGTCCCGTCGCAGGGCCCGTTCTCCACCTGCATCGCGACCTCCCCGTCGCGGTGCGCCAGCCGGACCACGACGCGCGCGCCCGGGGCGTGCTTGTGGCAGTTGGTCAGCGCCTCCTGAACCACCCGGTACGCCGTCTGCTCCACCTCCGCCGCGTACGCCGCCCCCTCCCCGTGCACCACCATCTCGACGGTCATCCCGGCCGTACGCGACTGTCCGACCAGCGTGTCCAGCTCGACGAGCGCGGGCCCGTCCTCGAAGCTCCCGGCCGGCGCCGCGGTCACGGCCACGGTGGTCGCCACGGGCGCCGGGACGGGCTTCGGCTTCTCGGCGGCCCGCAGCACGCCGAGCATCTCCCGCAGCTCGGTCAGCGCCTGGCGCCCCATGTCCCCCACCAGGGCGGCGTTCTTCACGGCCCGCGCCGGGTCCTTCAGCGCCACCGCCTCCAGGGCCGCGGCGTGCACCACCATCAGGCTGACCCGGTGTGCGACGACGTCGTGCATCTCCCGCGCGATCCGGGTCCGCTCCTCGGTCCGGGCCCACTCGGCCCGCTCCTCCGCCCGGTCGGCCAGCAGCGACAGTTCCCGTTCCAGGGAGTCCGCGCGTTCCTGGAGGCTCTCCATGAGCCGCCGCCGGGCCCCGATGTACAGCCCGAACAGCACGGGCGGCACGGTCAGCGCCACCGCCACGAAACCGGACAGCACCACCACCAGCGTCGGATCGGCCTCCACGTCCCCGCGGGTCCGCATGTACATCACCGCGAAGGTCGCGGCGAGCGACATGGAGGTCAGCGTCGCGATGATCCGCCGGGGCACCTCGGAGGAGGCCAACGTGTACAGCCCCACCACTCCGAGCAGGAACCCCATCGCGGCCGGAGCCACGGCGATCCCGACCAGCACCACGGCGATGGGCCACCGCCGCCGCAGCACGATCACGGCCCCCACCACGATGCCGAACAGCACCCCGACCGCGGTCGGCAGCCCCGCCTCGCGCGCGAAGAGTACGCCCTCCCACCCGCACTCGACGACGGACAGCGCGCCGAGCGTCAGGTCCACCCAGAGATCCCGGCGCCGCACCCACCACGAAGGCGGCCCAGCCCGGCCTTTCACTTCCCCCGTACCGGTCATGCGCTCCACCCTAGCCAGCGCCCCCTCGTACGGCCGGGTCGCGTCGGCCGAAGCGACGGCGAAGACCGTCGCGTCGGGGGCACCCGGTGCGGCATAGTAGGTGCCGTCGACTCGACCACGACGCCGTGATGTCCGGTCAAGTCGCCGACCATCCCCTGTGGTGTAATTGGCAGCACTGAGGCTTTTGGTGCCTTATGTCCGGGTTCGAGTCCTGGCGGGGGAGCTGCGCACGTACGGGTCCCGACCTCCACGGTCTGGACCCGCCTTCGTTGGGGGGCACGGGCCCCCCGCTATCCTTCACGGGTCCACCCCCGAAGCCGAAGGGCCTACCCGTGAGCGCCAACCGCCCGGCAGCCGTCGTCGTACTCGCAGCGGGGGAAGGCACCCGCATGAAGTCGGCCACCCCCAAGGTCCTGCACGAGATCTGCGGGCGCTCGCTCGTCGGTCACGTCGTCGCCGCCTCCCGCGAGCTGGACCCCGCCCACCTCGTCGTCGTCGTCGGACACGCCCGCGAGCAGGTCACCGCGCACCTCTCCACCGTCGACGCCGAGGTCCGCACCGCCGTCCAGTACGAGCAGAACGGCACCGGCCACGCGGTCCGGATGGCCCTGGAGGAGCTCGGCGGGAACGTCACCGGCACCGTGATCGTCGTCTGCGGCGACACCCCGCTGCTGACCGGGGAGACGCTCCGCGAACTCGCGCGCACGCACGAGACCGACGGCAACGCCGTCACCGTGCTCACCGCCGAGGTGCCCGACTCCACCGGTTACGGGCGGATCATCCGGGGCGCCGACGGCGCCGTGACCGGCATCGTCGAGCACAAGGACGCCACCGACGCCCAGCGCGCCGTCCGTGAGATCAACTCCGGGGTCTTCGCCTTCGACGGCACCCTCCTCGCGGACGCCCTCGGCAAGGTCCGCACCGACAACAGCCAGGGCGAGGAGTACCTCACCGACGTCCTCGGCATCCTGCGCGAAGCCGGGCACCGCGTCGGCGCCTCGGTCGGCGGCGACCACCGTCAGATCCTCGGCATCAACAACCGCGTGCAGCTCGCGGAGGCCCGCGCGCTGCTGAACGCGCGCCTGCTGGAGCGGGCCATGCTCGCGGGCGTGACGGTCGTGGACCCGGCCAGCACCTTCGTGGACGTGACGGTCACCTTCGGGCAGGACGCGCTGATCCACCCCGGCACCCAGCTCCTGGGCGCCACCCACATCGCGGAGCGGGCCGAGGTGGGCCCCCACACCCGCCTGCGGGACACCACCGTCCACGCGGGCGCCCGGGTGGACAACACGGTGGCCGAGAGCGCGGTCGTGGGCGAGTCGGCGACCGTGGGGCCGTTCGCGTACCTGCGTCCGGGCACGAACCTCGGCGCGAAGGCCAAGGCCGGCACGTACGTCGAGATGAAGAACGCGACGATCGGCGAGGGCACCAAGGTGCCGCACCTGTCGTACGTGGGCGACGCGACGATCGGCGAGTACACCAACATCGGCGCGGCCAGCGTGTTCGTGAACTACGACGGCGAACACAAGCACCACACGACCATCGGCTCACACTGCAAGACGGGCTCGGACAACATGTTTGTGGCACCCGTCACCATCGGGGACGGCGCCTACACGGCGGCCGGCTCCGTGATCACCAAGGACGTACCGCCCGGTGCGCTGGCCGTGGCCCGCGGCCAGCAGCGGAATATCGAGGGCTGGGTGGCGCGCAAGCGCCCCGGCAGCGCCGCCGCGACCGCGGCGCAGTCGGCGGCCCCGGAGGACACCGGCCATCACTGAGGTGAACTGACCGGAAACGGCTGCGCCCCCGACGGCGTACCGTGATAGGTGCACGCAATTCGGCTGGCTCACCGTGCGCGGGACGGACGCACACGGGGGCGAGCAGCTTTCCCACACGTCTGAGGAGACAGTGCTGTGACCGGAATCAAGACGACCGGCGAGAAGAAGCTGATGCTCTTCTCCGGCCGCGCCCACCCCGAGCTGGCCGAGGAGGTCGCACACCAGCTGGGAGTCGGCCTCGTGCCGACCAAGGCTTTCGACTTCGCGAACGGCGAGATCTACGTCCGCTTCCAGGAGTCGGCTCGCGGCGCGGACTGCTTCCTGATCCAGAGCCACACGGCTCCGATCAACAAGTGGATCATGGAGCAGCTGATCATGATCGACGCGCTGAAGCGCGCGTCGGCACGTTCCATCACCGTGATCGTCCCGTCCTACGGCTACGCCCGCCAGGACAAGAAGCACAAGGGCCGCGAGCCGATCTCGGCCCGCCTGGTCGCCGACCTGCTCAAGACCGCGGGTGCGGACCGCATCCTCACGGTCGACCTGCACACGGACCAGATCCAGGGCTTCTTCGACGGACCGGTGGACCACCTCTCGGCCCTGTCGGTCCTCGCGGACTACGTCGGCGCCAAGGTGGACCGCAGCAAGCTGACCATCGTCTCCCCGGACGCCGGCCGCGTGCGCGTGGCCGACCGCTGGTGCGACCGCCTGGACGCGCCGCTGGCCATCGTGCACAAGCGCCGCGACAAGGACGTCGCCAACCAGGTGACCGTCCACGAGGTCGTCGGCGAGGTCAAGGGCCGCGTCTGCGTCCTGGTCGACGACATGATCGACACCGGTGGCACCATCTGCGCCGCGGCCGAAGCGCTCTTCGCCCACGGCGCGGAGGACGTCATCGTGACGGCCACGCACGGCATCCTGTCGGGCCCGGCCGCCGACCGCCTGAAGAACTCCAAGGTCAGCGAGTTCGTGTTCACGAACACCCTGCCGGACCCGTCCGACCTGGAGCTCGACAAGATCACGGTGCTCTCGATCGCCCCGATGGTCGCGCGCGCGGTGCGCGAGGTCTTCGAGGACGGCTCGGTCACCAGCCTGTTCGAAGAGCAGCAGTAAGCGTTCGTCAGCGGACGCGGTAGATCCTTTTTGGTACGGCCTCCCCCGCCGGGTACACTCCATGAGTTGCTCGGCGAGGGAGGCCGTACCTGTTTCCGGTACGGATGCTCCGTTATCGACGCGCTCTTCGTAGCAGGCCGTTCCGGCCGGGTGACCAGTCCGTTCTTCCGTCACCCCACGAGGAGTGAGCATGTCCGAGGTCAAGCTTTCCGCCGAGCTCCGCACGTCGTTCGGCAAGGGTTCCGCCCGCCAGGCCCGCATCGCGGGCAAGGTTCCCGGCGTCATCTACGGTCACGGCACCGCCCCCCAGCACGTCGACGTCGAGGGCCACGGCCTGCTGCTCGCGCTGCGCACCCCGAACGTCCTGCTCTCCCTGGACATCGCGGGCGCCGGCACCGAGCTGGTCATCCCGAAGGCCGTGCAGCGTCACCCGCTGAAGCGCTCGATCTCCCACGTCGACTTCCTGATCGTCAAGAAGGGCGAGAAGGTCACCGTCGACGTCGCGATCGTCACCGAGGGCGAGCTGGCCGTCGGCGGCAACATGCTGGAGACCCTCCAGAACACCATCTCCGTCGAGGCCGAGGCCACGCACATCCCGACCGAGGTCACCGTCTCCATCGCGGGCCTCCAGGCCGGCGACACCATCCACGCCAAGGACCTGGTCCTCCCCAAGGGCACCACCCTGGCCGTCGACGGCGACATCGCCGTCCTGCAGGTCGTCGCCCCGCAGGCCGAGGAGCCGGCCGCCGAGGCCGAGGGCACCGAGGCCTGAGCCTCCCCCTCACCCCTCAGCAGTTGCTGACCGACCGCCGTCCGGCTCCACTGGAGCGGGACGGCGGTCGTTCCCGCTTAAGGAGCTTTTGATGTCGGACGACGCGGCGCCCTGGCTGATCGTCGGCCTCGGCAACCCCGGACCGGAGTACGCGGGCAACCGCCACAACATCGGGTTCATGGTGGCCGACCTGCTGGCGGACCGGATCCGCGGGAAGTTCAAGGCGCACAAGGCCCGGGCCCAGGTGGTCGAGGGCCGCATCGGACCGCCCGGACCGGCGGGCAGCCGGGTCGTGCTGGCCAAGCCGATGACGTACATGAACCTGTCCGGCGGCCCGGTGACGGCCCTGCGCGACTTCTACAAGGTGCCGCTGGACCGGATCGTCGCGGTCCACGACGAGCTGGACATCGACTACCCGACGCTGCGGCTGAAGCTGGGCGGCGGGGACAACGGCCACAACGGCCTGAAGTCGATGACGAAGTCGATGGGTCCCGACTACCACCGGGTCCGCTGCGGCATCGGCCGGCCCCCGGGCCGGATGCAGGTCGCGGACTTCGTGCTGAAGGACTTCTCCTCGACGGAGCGCAAGGAGCTCGACTGGTTCGTGGACCGGGCGGCCGACTCCGTGGAGAGCCTGGTCTCCGAGGGCCTGGAGCGCGCGCAGTCCACGTACAACTCGTAACGCAACGGGAGCCCCCGCACCGGAAGGGTGCGGGGGCTCCCGTGTGCCGTGGTGCGGCGGGTCAGCCGGTGTTGCGCAGGCCCGCGGCGACACCGTTGACGGTGAGCAGCAGGGCGCGGGCGAGCAGCGGGTCCGCCTCCTCGCCGCGGGCGGCAGCGGCGCGCTGGCGGGCCAGCAGGGAGACCTGGAGGTAGGAGATGGGGTCCAGGTAGGCGTCGCGGACGGAGAAGGTCTGCT
This sequence comes from Streptomyces sp. NPDC058701, assembly GCF_042715295.1. Lineage (NCBI taxonomy): Bacteria > Bacillati > Actinomycetota > Actinomycetes > Kitasatosporales > Streptomycetaceae > Streptomyces > Streptomyces sp. NPDC058701. Next base: position 63,887 of record NZ_JBHXSY010000015.1, read on the forward strand.
GGAGCACCGGGTGGGAGTCCAGGAGCTTCTCGCCGCCGGTGATGCGCAGGACCTCGCGGACGGTCAGCTCGTGCTCGGCCTCGATGCGGGCGAAGACGTGCTTGAGGTCGTCGGGCACGAGGGTGTCGACGTAGTGGCGGGCGATCCGCAGGTCGGTCTTGGCCAGCGTCATCTCGACGTTGGACAGGAAGTTGCGGAAGAAGTGCCAGCGCTCGCCCATCTCGGTCAGCGCGTCCGCGTGACCGGACTCGCGCAGCGCCTTGAGGCCGGAGCCGACGCCGTACCAGCCGGGGACGATCTGGCGGGACTGGGTCCAGCCGAAGACCCACGGGATGGCGCGCAGTCCGTCGAGGCCCGCCCCGGAGTCGGGACGGCGCGAGGGGCGCGAGCCCAGGTGCAGGTCGGCGAGCTGGTCGACGGGGGTGGCCGCGAAGAAGTACGCGGGCAGGTCCGGGTCCTCGACGAGCGCGCGGTACGCGGCGTGGGCGGCGTCGGAGACGGTGTCCATGGCCGCGTCCCAGCGGGCGAGGGCCTCGTCGGACTGGCGGGGCGCGGTGTGCAGGGCGGATGCCTGCAGGGTGGCCGCGACAGTCAGTTCGAGGTTCTCCCGGGCCAGGGACGGGACCAGGTACTTGTCGGAGATGACCTCGCCCTGCTCGGTGACCTTGATCTCGCCTTCCAGCGTGCCCCAGGGCTGCGCGAGGATCGCGTCGTGCGAGGGGCCGCCGCCGCGGCCGACGGTGCCGCCGCGGCCGTGGAAGAGGCGCAGCCGCACGCCGTAGCGGTGCGCGACGTCGCGCAGCCGGCGCTGGGCGCGGTGGATCTCCCACTGGCTGGTGGTGATGCCGCCGAACTTGGAGGAGTCGGAGTAGCCGAGCATGACCTCCTGGACGTCGCCGCGCAGCGAGACCAGACGCCGGTAGGACGGGTCGGCGAGCATCTCGTCGAGGATGACGTCGGCGGCGCGCAGCTCGTCGGTGGTCTCCAGGAGCGGCACGATGCCGATCTTGGCCCAGCCGCCGTGCAGGTCGATGAGGCCGGCCTCGCGGGCGAGGACGGCGGCGGCGAACACGTCGTCGGCGCCCTGGCACATCGAGATGATGTACGACTCGATGACCTCGGGGCCGAACTTCTCGAAGGCGTCCTTGATGGCGCCGAAGACACCGAGGGTCTTCTGGCCGGCCGCGTCGAGCGGCGCCGGGGTGGGGGCCAGCGGGCGCCGGGAGCGGAGCTCCTTGGCGAGGAGCTTGCCGCGGTACTCGCGCGGCATGTCGGCGTAGCGCCAGGACTCCTCGCCGAGCCGGTCGAAGAGCTGGCCCAGCGCGTGGTGGTGCGCGTCGGCGTGCTCGCGCACGTCCATGGTGGCGAGCTGGAGGCCGAAGGCGGCCAGGGTGCGGATGGTGCGGTCCATGCGGCCGTCGGCGAAGAGCGCGCCGCGGTGTTCGCGCAGGGAGGTCTGGATGAGGGTGAGGTCGGCGAGCAGCTCGGCGGTGCCGAGGTAGTCGCGGCCCTCCTCGTGGGAGGTGCCCCGGGCGAGGCGCTCGCGGGTGTTGACGAGCTTCTGCCGGATGCAGGTGGCCTTGAGGCGGTACGGCTCCTCGGCGTTCAGCCGCTTGTAGCGCGGGCTGATCTCGGGGAGGCGTTCCAGGTCGGCCTGGAGCGAGGCGAGGAGCTCCTCGGTGGCGCCGGTGTAGCGGATGGAGTTGGACAGCAGCCCGCGCAGGAAGTCGACGAGTTCGAGGGCGTCGGTGATGCCGTGCTCGTGCTGCAGGATCAGCACGTCGCGGGTGACGTCGGGGGTGACGTTCGGGTTGCCGTCGCGGTCGCCGCCGATCCAGGTGCCGAAGGTCAGGGGGCGGGTGCCGGGGGGCAGCTCGACGCCGACGCGCTGGAGTTCGGCGGCGAGGTCCTCCAGGACGTCGCCCACCGCGCCGGCGTGCAGCTCGTCGAGGTAGTAGATGGCGTTGCGGGCCTCGTCGGCGGGCTCGGGGCGGACCACGCGGAGCTCGTCGGTCTGCCAGACGAGGTCGATGTTCTCGGCGAGGCGCAGGTCGTGGCGGCGGCGGTCGCCGGCGCCGGTGACGGGCTCCTCCAGCAGCGCGGCGATGCGGCGCAGCTTGTTGAGGACGCTGCGGCGGGCCGCCTCGGTGGGGTGCGCGGTGAAGACCGGGCGGACGTTGAGGTTCCTGACCGTCTCGCGCAGGTGCTCGGGGTCGGCGTCCTTGAGCATGTCCGCGGTGCGGGCGAGGAGACCGCCCTCGGCGGCGCGGTGGGCGCGCAGCTCCTTGCCGCGGTGCACCTGCTCGGTGACGTTGGCGAGGTGGAAGTAGGTGGAGAAGGCGCGCACCAGCTTGGCGGCGGTCTCCAGATCGATGTCACCGAGCAGCTCGGCGGCGGCCTCGCCGTCGGTGCGGGTGAGGGCGCGGACGCGTTCGACGAGGTCCAGGAGGTCCTGGCCCTCCTGGCGTACGAGGGTCTCCCCGAGGAGGTCGCCGAGGCGGCGGATGTCCGCGCGCAGTTCTGCGTTCGCGGTGGCGGCCGGGGTGAGGGGGGCTGCCGGCTGGGAGGCCAGGGGGGCCTGGTCAGCACTGCTCACAGGTGCGGCTCCTTGCAGTGTTTCGAGCGCTACTGGGCGGTGGGCTCCCGGTCGCACGCGGCACTGCCGCTCCTGATGCGCAGCCCGGGCTGCCCGTGCGGACCGCGCTGTCCGACGAGAACAGGATAGGTGTCCGATCCCCCTGTCCGGTCAGTTGTCTCGCGAGGCGGCCGCGACGCGTGCCGTGCAGGGCCTGTGGACGTCGCGCGTACGGCGTGTGCACGGCGTGTGGCGACTCGCTCCGGCCGCGCTCCTCTTGCCCTCACCCCTTGATTTGCCATACTTACGATGCCGTAGGTTACGGGTCCGTAGGCTCCGTGCTCCCCCGGTTCCCCCAGCACCGCTGGGTGGTGCCCCCTCGCCGACTCCTCACCCCCAGGGGACCCCCATGACCACCAGGCCCGATCTGATCGAGGACGCCTCGGCGCCCTCCGACGCCCCCGCGCCGTCAGCGACCCTGGGCGGCGAGAGCAAGCGGTCCGTCGAGCAGATCGCCCTCCTGCTGTTCATCACCGTCCCGTTCCTGGCGCTGCTGGCGGTGGTGCCGCTGGCCTGGGGCTGGGGGGTGAGCTGGCTGGACCTCGGCCTGATGGTCTTCATGTACTTCCTGACGTGCCACGGCATCACCATCGGGTTCCACCGCTACTTCACGCACGGTTCCTTCAAGGCGAAGCGGCCGCTGCGGATCGCCCTGGCCGTCATGGGCTCCATGGCCGTGGAGGGCCCGCTGGTGCGCTGGGTGGCGGACCACCGCAAGCACCACAAGTTCTCCGACCACGAGGGCGACCCCCATTCGCCGTGGCGGTTCGGCGAGACGCTCCCCGCCCTGATGAAGGGCCTGTGGTGGGCGCACATCGGGTGGCTCTTCGACGAGGAGCAGACCGACCAGCAGAAGTACGCCCCGGACCTGATCAAGGACCCGGCGATCCGCCGGATCTCGCGCGACTTCATCTTCTGGACGATGTTCTCGCTGGCGATCCCGCCGCTGGTGGGCGGTCTGGTGACGATGTCCTGGTGGGGCGCGTTCACGGCGTTCTTCTGGGGTTCCCTGGTGCGCGTGGCGCTGCTGCACCACGTGACGTGGTCGATCAACTCGATCTGCCACGCGGTGGGCAAGCGGCCGTTCAAGTCCCGGGACCGCTCGGGCAACGTGTGGTGGCTGGCGGTGCTGTCCTGCGGGGAGTCCTGGCACAACCTGCACCACGCCGACCCGACCTCGGCCCGGCACGGGGTGCTGCGCGGCCAGGTCGACTCCAGTGCGCGGCTGATCCGCTGGTTCGAGCAGCTGGGCTGGGCCACGGACGTGCGCTGGCCGTCCGCGGCCCGCATCGACGCCCGGCGCAGGGAAGACGAGTCGAACGCGGCATGATGGGGGACGTGGCGAACGAGGGCGGTACATCCAGCAGCGACAAGCCGCGGCGCGGCCGCCGGGTGCGGATGACGGGCGTGGAACGGCGCCAGCAGCTGCTGGACATCGGCCGGACCCTGTTCGCGGAGAAGGGCTTCGAGGGCACGTCGGTCGAGGAGATCGCGGCGAAGGCCGGGGTGTCCAAGCCGGTGGTGTACGAGCACTTCGGCGGCAAGGAGGGCCTGTACGCGGTCGTCGTGGACCGCGAGATGCGCCAGCTGCTGGACGGGGTGACGGGCGCGCTGACGGCCGGGCACCCGCGGGAGCTGCTGGAGCAGGCGGCGTTCGCGCTGCTGGACTACATCGAGTCGTACACGGACGGCTTCCGGATCCTGGTGCGCGACTCGCCGGTCGCGCAGTCGACGGGCACCTTCGCGTCGCTGATCAGCGACATCGCGACGCAGGTGGAGGACATCCTCGGTCTGGAGTTCAAGGCCCGGGGCTTCGATCCGAAGCTGGCTCCGCTGTACGCGCAGGCGCTGGTCGGGATGGTGGCGCTGACCGGGCAGTGGTGGCTGGAGACCCGGCAGCCGAAGAAGGCCGAGGTCGCGGCGCACCTGGTGAACCTGTCCTGGCACGGGCTGGAGAACCTGGAGGCGAAGCCCCAGCTGGTGGGCCGCCGCAAGAGCTGAGCGGGCGGCGGACACGCGTCACCCCGAGCCCGAAAGGTTGTACGGAAAACCACTTCTACCTCGGGAAACGCGGCGGTACTGTGTGATCACTTCCCGGGGGGGACCTACGGACGATCCGCAGCGCCGCGTTTCCGCGTGCGCCGGTCGTCGTGACGGCCACCCGGTTCTACCTGCGATCACGGGGGAACCCTCTTGCGCTCTTCGCGCCTCGGCCGCATCGCGGCCTGCACCGCACTCGCCCTCTCCGCCGGCACCCTGCTCTCCGTCGGCCAGGCGACCGCCGCCGGCAAGGCCTCGGACCGCCCGGCGCCCGCCGCGGCCAAGGCATCGACCGCCCCCAAGTCCACCGTCCCGCACGCCGCCACCCCGGCGCCGGGCGTCCTTGCACCGAAGAGGGCGACCGCCAAGGACACGGGCGCGCGCGCAGCGGCCCCGCAGAGCCTGGCGGCCGCGAGCAGCGTGGCGCAGCCGCGTCTGGACCTCGACGGCGACGGTTTCAGCGACCTGGTCTTCCGCTCGACGCTCGGCTACACCGGTGTCTTCGCGACCGGCGCGCCCGCGGGCGACCCGTCCACCGACTTCCGCATCGAGGGCGACGAGACCGAGACGGTCAAGGACATCATCGCCCTCGGCAACGTCGGCGGCGGCTGGAACCCCGAGATCCTCACGCTCACCTTCGACGGCAAGCTCCAGCTCCGCGAGACCTCCGGCGGCACGGCCGGCGCTCCGAAGTGGACCGGCACCGGCTGGCAGGTCTACAACCGCGTCATCGCGGCGGGCGACCTGAACAAGGACGGCCGTCCGGACCTGCTCGCCCGTACGCACGCCGGCGACCTGTACTACTACAGGAGCACCGGCAACCTCTCCAACCCGTTCGCGGACCGGGTCAAGGTCAGCGGCGGCTGGAACCAGTACGACCAGATCGTCGGCCTGAGCGACATCGACGGCGACGGCGACGGCGACGTCATGGGCCGCACGTACACGGGCGACCTGTTCGTCCACAAGGGCACCGGCAACGGCGCCAGCCCGCTGGAGTGGCGGAACCAGATCGCCAGCGGCTGGACCGGTTACACGCAGATCATCGCGGCCGACGACCTCGACGGCGACGGCAGGGCCGACATGATGGGCGTCACCGTCACCGGTGACCTCTTCTGCCACTTCTCCGAGGGCAACGGCCTGTTCTCCCCGCAGTACGACTGCGGCTCGAACTGGAAGAGCACCGAGCTCTTCCTCGGCTCGGGCGTCACGCCGGTCTACGGCAAGCACAACGTCGGCACCCTCGACGCCGGCGGCCAGTACTGGTCGCACGACGCCAAGAGCGACGGCTCGGTCTTCGAGCCGCGCAAGACCGGCGACTTCGTCTGGCCGGACGACGGGTCGAAGCTGGTCGTGGCCTCCGGCCTGGACAAGGTGAACTGGGGCCACAAGTTCCAGTTCAACCAGTGGGGCCTGACCAACCGCACCACGAACCAGTCGATCGCCGGTGACTGGTGGGGCGTCACGAACCTGGTCGTCGGCGGCGGCGACGTCTCCGGCGACGGCAAGGGCGACCTGCTGACCCGTGACGTCTGGGGCAGCCTCTACGTCCACCAGGGCAACGGCACCGGCAACGCCTTCGCCGCCCCGGTCAACGTCGGCAACGGCTGGGACCAGTACAGGCTGATCGCCTCCGGTGACTTCAACGGCGACGGCTACGCCGACGCGGTCGGCATCACGAACAGCGGCGACCTGTACTTCCACCCGGGCGCCGGCAAGGCGAACGCGCCGTTCGCGGCCCGCTGGCTGGTCGGCGGCGGCTACCAGACCTACAAGGACGCCGTGTCCCCCGGCGACCTGACCGGTGACGGCAAGGCGGACCTGGTCCTGACCGACGCCGGCGGCAACGTGTTCCGCTCCGAGGGCGGCAAGAGCCTCTTCGGCAGCGAGGTCCTCACCGGGCCCGTCTTCTTCAAGGGCAACCTGACCTACCGCTCCATCGGCTGACCTCCCGACACCTGCACGACGGCGCCCCGCCACCGGATCCTCCGGTGGCGGGGCGCCGTCGTGCCGCCGTGCCCGCGGGCCGGGCGGTCAGCCGTCCTTCCGGGCGACGACGAAGATCCGGCGGAACGGGAAGACGGTGCCGCGCGGCCCGGTCGGGTACGCCGCGCGCAGCAGGTCGCGGTATTCGGTCAGCAGCGCGTCCGCCGCCTCCCGGTCGTCCCCGAGCGCGGTCAGCACGGGCCGCAGGGCGGTGCCCTTGACCCAGTCCAGCACCGGGTCGGGACCCTGCAGCAGCTGGTGGTAGGTGGTCTCCCAGACGTCGACGGCGCAACCGAGCCCGGTGAAACGGGCCAGGTACTCGGCGGGCTCGCACAGGTGGACGTAATGGGCGCCGAGACCGGCGAGGCGGGCGCGCCAGCGCGGGGAGTCGCACAGCTCGGCGAGCATCGCGTGGCTGGGGGCGGTGAAGTTGCCCGGGACCTGGAAGGCCAGGGTGCCGCCGGGGCGCAGGCCGTTCGTCCAGACGGCGAAGGAGGCGGGGTGGTTGGGCACCCACTGCAGGGCGGCGTTGGAGACGATCAGGTCGTACGGCTCCTCGGGGAGCCAGTCGGCGAGGTCGGCGCGGCGGAACTCCAGGACGCCGCCGCCGGCGGTGGGGCCGGAGTACTCGTCGGTGGCGCGCCGGAGCATCTCCGGGGAGAGGTCGAAGCCCGTGATGCGGGCCTGGGGCCAGCGGTCGGCGAGCAGGGCGGTGACGTTGCCGGGGCCGCAGCCGAGGTCGGCGATGCGTGCGGGCCGGCCCGGCAGCTCGGGTATCCGGGCCAGGAGGTCGACGAACGGGCGCGCACGGTGTTCGGCGTGCCGGAGGTACTGCTGGGGGTCCCAGGTGGGCGCGGAGGGTCCGGTGGCCGTGGGGGTCCGGTCCTGCGCGGTATCGGAATGCATGGGCAAGCCTCCCTGCTGGCGGGGCGGTCGGAAGCGGAAGCGGTTCCGGACCCTCCCTGCCCCATGGTCGCCCCGTTTATATCTCGACGTCAAGATGCTTGATATCGACATACACGACATGAAGAGACTTCACGTCGACAGACCCCTTACACTGATCGGCATGGAGGACGAGGTCGACCGATTGGTCGCGGCTTGGCGGCGGGAGCGCCCTGACCTCGACGTGGAACCGCTCGAAGTGCTGAGCCGCGTCAGCAGGCTCGCGCGCCACCTCGACCGCGCCCGCCGGCTCGCCTTCGCCGAGCACGGCCTGGAGCCGTGGGAGTTCGACGTCCTCACCTCGCTGCGGCGCGCCGGCGCGCCCTACCAGCTCTCCCCGGGTCAGCTGCTGACCCAGACGCTGGTCACCTCCGGCACCATGACCAACCGCATCGACCGGCTCGCCAAGAAGGGGCTCGTCGAGCGGCTCCCGGACCCCAGCGACCGCCGCGGAGTCCTGGTGCGGCTCACCCCCGAGGGGCGGGACCGCGCCGACCAGGCCCTCGCCGGACTGCTGGCCCAGGAGCGGGCGATCCTTGCCCAGCTCTCGCAGGGCCAGCGGGGCGACCTCGCCGGGCTGCTACGCCAGCTGACCGCTCCGTTCGACAACGTCCCCGGCTAGCTCCGCGGGACGTACGCCGGCCCGCCTGGCCAGTGCCACCGCGGCGAGCGTCGAGTGCACGCCGAGCTTGCCCAGCACGTTCTGCATGTGGGTGCGGACCGTGTGCGGGGACAGGAACAGCCGCGCCGCCACGTCCTTGCGCCCCAGCCCCGCCACCATGCAGCGCAGCACCTCGTGTTCGCGCGGGGTCAGCGACTCCACGAGCCGTTCACTGTCCGTACGGTGCTTGCGGGCCGCGGTCAGCTCGCGGAGCACTCCGGTGAGCAGTGCGGGCGGGAGGTGCGTCTCCTCGCGCAGCACACCGCGGACCACGGCCAGCAGCCGCGAGAGCGAGCAGTCCTTCGCCACCCAGCCCGAGGCTCCCGCCTGCAACGCCAGTGCGGCCCGGCGGGGTTCGTCCCGCTCGGCGAGGACCACGGTGCGGACCCCGGGATGGGACACCCGCACCCCGGCGACCAGGGCGATCCCGTCCGGGACGCCCGGCGGCGGTCCCGAACCCGACTCGCGCTGGGCGGGTAGGGCCCCGGCCGCGGCGCCGAGATCGGCGTCGACCAGCAGGACGTCGAAGCGGCGGCCCTCGGCCACCGCGCGTTCGAGGCAGCGCAGCGCGGCGGGGCCGCTGCCGGCCGCGGACACGTCCACGTCCGGCTCGGCCGCGAGCGCGGCTGCGAGCGATTCGGCGAAGATGCGGTGATCGTCCACCACGAGAACCCGGATACGAACCACAAAACCCCCAAGGGTAGGGGAACGGACGGCGGCGGGTACGGCGCCCGGACCGGGTGATCCGCAGCTGTCGCGGCCGCCGCCGAGACACCTCTGCACTACCCCGGACCGGACGCCGTACCCGACGTGTCTCGACCCCTGAATCAACACCGGCCCCCACCGGTGTCACGCAACAGCGTAGGGCCGGGGCGGCTGGCAGTTGGCCGAATTGCAGAAGTTTTCCCAGGGATTTTCCCACGCGGCCGCTCCGAACGGGCTTTGTCATGGCTTGATTTCGACTGCCCCGAAGGTCCGGATGGCCGCTTCCGGCCCGGCCTGTGCCGCGGGCAGTTGCACGGGGGGCATGTCACCCCGCGCGTGCACGCCGGGCGCCCGCGCACGACTCCCGCTCACGGCGCCCGGCGGACACGCGTACGCCCCCCGTACCCGAGGGTGCGGAGGGCGTGCGCGACAGCGGTGTGACCGGCGGCGGCGGTGGGCCGGGAGGCGTGCGCGGGTCAGGAAGCGTGCGTGCGCGCGAAGTTCCACGCGTCCGAGATGATGCCGGTGAGGTCCGAGCGGCTCGGGGTCCAGCCGAGGCGCTCGTGGGCCGTACGGGCGGACGCGACCAGGACGGCGGGGTCGCCGGCCCGGCGCGGGGCGACGATCTCGGGGATCTCCTTGCCGGTGACCTTGCGGACCGTCTCGACGACCTCGCGGACCGAGAAGCCGCTGCCGTTGCCGAGGTTGCAGATCAGGTGCTCACCGGCGGTGGCGTTCTCCAGCGCGGCCAGGTGGGCCTCCGCGAGGTCCGCGACGTGGATGTAGTCGCGCACGCAGGTGCCGTCCGGGGTCGGGTAGTCCTCGCCGAACACCGAGATCGACTCCCGCTCGCCGAGCGCGACCTGGAGGACCAGCGGGATCAGGTGGGTCTCGGGGGCGTGCCGCTCCCCGAACCGCCCGTACGCGCCCGCCACGTTGAAGTAGCGCAGCGAGACGGCGGCCAGGCCGTGCGCCGCGCACTCCCCCGCGATCATGTGGTCCACCGCGAGCTTCGTGGCCCCGTACGGGTTGGTCGGCGCGGTGACGGACGCCTCGGTCAGCAGGCCCTCCGCCGGCTCCCCGTAGGTCGCGGCGGTGGAGGAGAAGACCAGCTTGCGCAGACCCGCGTCCCGCATGGCGCCCAGCAGCGCGAGGGTGCCGCCGACGTTGTTCTCCCAGTACTTGGCCGGGTTCGCCACCGACTCGCCGACCTGCGAGGAGGCCGCGAAGTGCAGCACCGCCTCGTAGGAGCCGTCGAGGTGCTCGGCGGCGTCCTGGATCCGGCCCTCGATGAAGGTGGCACCCTCCGGGACGCCCGCGCGGAAGCCCGTGCTGAGGTCGTCGAGGACGGTGACCTCGTGGCCGGCCTCCAGGAGGTGGGCAGCGACCACGCTGCCGACGTATCCGGCGCCACCGGTTACCAGGTACTTGCTCACTCGCCTACTGCCTCTCGCGGGGAAACGCGCGCTGGGTGCGTGCGCGTGCTGAGACTGGCTTACCCGATCGGACGCCCGCAGGGAAATCGGCGGCCCGATCCGCTCAGCCGCCGGCCCCGGCGGGCGGCTGAGCGGGAGCCGCCCGGTCCAGCAGTCCGGTACGGGCGGCGAGGGCCGCCGCCTCCAGGCGGGACCCCACGCCCAGCTTCATCAGCACCCGCTGCACGTGCGTACGGGCGGTGCTGGGCGCGATCTCCATCCCGGCCGCGATCAGCCGGGTGTCCTCGCCGTCGGCGACCCGGACCAGGACCTCCACCTCGCGCGGGGTGAGCAGGCGCAGCAGCCGGCTGCCCTCGTCGTCGGGCTGGACGGCCGGGTTCAGGAGTTCCGCGAAGGCGCCCTGGAGGAGTTGCGGGGAGATCGCCACCTCGCCGGCCCGGGCCTTGGCCAGGGCCCGCTCCACGCCCTCGATCCGCTCGTCCTGGCGTACGTACCCCGAGGCGCCGGCGGCGAAGGCGGCCGCGATCCCTCGCGGGCTGGGCACCGGGCCGAGGACGACCACGGCGATCTGCGGGCGCTCCCGCTTCACGCGGAGCACGGGTTCGAAGACGCCCGGCCCGGCCGGGGACGCGGTGCCGAAGAGGCAGACCTCCGGGGCCCGGCTGATCACCAGTTCGGCGGCGCCCGCAGCCGGGGCGGCCGCGGCGAGCACCCGGTGCCCGCGCAGTTTCAGGGCAGAGGCGAGCGCCTCGGCCAGCAGGCGGTGCTCGTCGACCACCACGACCCGTACGCCCATGAAGGCATCCACCCCCGACCCTTCTGACCCGGCAAGCTACACGCTTGTTCGACGGTGCGAGGGGGATACCGCGCAGAAGCCCCCGGAAGGCGGACCTTCCGGGGGCTTCGGGGCGGCGCGGGTCCGGCGGGGCCGGGACGCGGGTGCGGGAGCGGTCAGCTCGCCGTGAAGGAGACGAAGAGGTACTCGGGGTCGCTCTTGTCCGAGTACGGCTTGCGGGCCGTCGTGCGCGAGATGAACAGCTTGCCGTTGTGGTAGCGGTACTCGGAGTACTCGGGCGAGAAGGCGGTCTCGATGCGCTGGCTCGTCTTCTCCGACGGGTTCTGCATGAGGAGGGTCTCCTTCATGGTCGTCCCGTCGATGCTGACGATCTGGCCGCCCTTGTCGTAGGGGGGCCTCTTGTAGGCGATGACGTTCGAGCCGTCCATGCGCAGCGGGGACAGCGTGAACCCGTCGCCGGCGTCGGCGCGGTCGGTGGTCTGCTTGCCGGTCTCCAGGTCGAAGGAGAGCAGCTCGTTCGTGCGGCCGCTGGCGGACGCGCCGCCCTGGTGCTCGTAGGAGGGCACGTAGATCTTGCCGTTGCCGACGACCATGTTGGAGCACTTCTCGACCTCGGTGGCCGCGCACTTGCCGGCGAACGTGCCGTCGGCGAGCGAGATGCGCGCCTTCAGCTCGCCCGTGGGCGCGATGACGAAGAGGTCGCTGACGCCGGTGGCGTTCTTGGCGGTCTTGCCGACATCGGCCCCGACGATCAGGGGCTTCGTGGAGACGATGCCGGCGTACTCGATGCCCGGCGCGAGCTTGTACGAGGCCGTGGGCGCGCCGGTGGCCGGGTCGAGGAGCTGCGCGTGCAGGGTCGGGCTGGAGCTCCGGCCGCACTTGCGGATGACGCCGAGGGCCTCGCCGCCCGCGTAGCCCGCGTCGCGGCAGCCCTCACCGTCGATCTTGGGCAGCCACAGGGACTTGCCGTCGGCGAGGTTCCAGGCGGCGCCGCCCGCGGTACCCGCGGCCGCTACGGTCTGGCCGCTGAGCGTGACCTCGTAGTAGGACACGGGCTTGTCGCCGCTGGTGGCGCCCTTGGCGTTGCCGGACCAGAGGAGCTTGCCGGCGGCGAGGTCGATGACACCGACCTCGGTGCACTGCGGGTACTTGTTCTCGGGCGTGGGCATGACCGCCTTGAAGAGGACGGCCGTCTTGTTGTCGCTGACGTGCCGGGACGCGCCGCAGAGCTCGCCGGGGAAGGGCAGCTCCCACTTCTTGCCGCCGTCGACGACGTTGTAGCCGACCACCTTGGCCACGTCGGACTTGACGTAGGTGGAGTCGGTCAGCCAGGAGCCGGCGACGTTCGCGATGTCGGCCGGCTGCGGGCTCGGCTGGTTCAGCAGCGGCTTCGACTTGGGGTTGGCGGGCACCTTCTCGGAGCCGCCCGCGCCCTGGGGCTTGCCGTCGGGGCCGGCGCTGGGGCTGCCGCTCGCGGTGGGCTGCCCGCCGGTGCCGCCGCCGTCGCCGGAGACGTACCAGAAGCCGCCTCCGACGATCATGACGATGGCGAGCAGGGCCGCGCCGACGATCATCAGCTGGGTGCGCTTGTCGTTGCCGCCGGCCGGGGGCCGGGCGGCCTGGACCGGCACGGCGGGCGGCTGCCCGTACGGCGGCGGGGTGCCGGGGCCGGGCTGCTGCTGCTGCGGATATCCGTAGCCCGCCGGGGGCTGCTGCGGGTATCCGTACCCGGCCGGGGGCTGCTGGGGGGGCGTCGGCGGCACGGGCGGCGGCACGGGCGCGCCGAATCCGCCCGGCGGGGGATCCTGCGGCGCTCCGAAGCCGCCGGACGGCGGCTGGCTGGGGGGCGGCGGGGTGCTCATCGGTTGCTACTGCCTCTCGGTGGGCGGCTCGTTGGACGCGTTCACTTGCCGAAGACCATCAGGAACTTCTCGTCCTTGCCCCGGGCCTGCAGGCGCGATACGGAGAGGAAGAACCGCCCGTCGACGTAGTCGAGCCTGGGGGTGTGGAAGGCGCTCTCGACCGGGGCCGCCGCGCCCGACGGGTTGCGCAGGAGCGCGGTGGGGGTGGCGCCGCCGGCCGGGATCGAGAGGATCTCGCCGCCCTTGTCGTACTCGGCCTTGCGATAGGCGATGAGCTGGCCGCCGGCGGCCTTGAGCGGGGTGAGGGTGCGCTCGGCCCCGGCCGGGGTGCGCCACTTCTCCTTGCCGGTGGACAGGTCGAAGGCGACGACGGCGTTGCCCGCGACGGGGTCGCGCGCGGTCGCGAGGTAGAGGGCCCCGCCGTCGACGACGGCCGAGGAGCAGACGGAGAGGGACCGGAAGATGCCGGTGTCCCCGCAGCCGAGCGGGAACTTCCCCTCGGCGGAGAGGTTGGGGCCCTGCTTCCCGTCGGCTCCGATCACCGTGATGACGCGTTCCTTCGTCGCCTCGTTGCCGAGGTCGACGACGAGCGGGTCCAGCGAGTAGACGCTGGTGACCTTGAAGCCCTTGGGGACCCGGTAGGTCCAGCCGCGCTTGCCGGTGACCGGGTCGGTGCCCTGGATCTCGGCGGTCTTGTCGTCGTCGAGGCAGGTGGCGAGGCCGACCATCCTGCCGTTGCCGGCCGCGTAGGAGCTGGGCTTGCAGCCCTCGGCCTGGGTGCTGGCGAAGAGCTTGTCACCGCTGCTGACCTTGAAGGCGCTGGCGGTGCCGGCGCGGCTGATGGCCACGGTGTCGCCGGTGATGGCGACGGTCGGGCTGGTGAAGATGTCGAAGAGCTGCTCCTTGGGCACCTCCTTGGACCAGACCTCCTTGCCCGACGCGAGGTCGACCACGCGCATCTGCGTGCAGGCGGCGGACTCCGCCTCGCTCTCCCGGTACATGACGACCGTCTTGTTGTCGGCGGTGGTCTGCGGGGTGACGGAGCAGACCGCGGCGGGGAAGGAAAGCGTCCACTTCTCCTTGCCGTCGGCGACGCCGTAGCCGGTGAGGGACTTCCAGACGCTCTTGACGACGGTGTCGCCGACGACCCACTGGCCCTCGGACTCGACTCCCATGCCGGGGCCGTCGATCTTGGCGGTCTTCAGCCACAGGACCTTGTCCTCGCCCTGCTGGCGGCCGGCGTTGAGGTCTTCCTCCCCGGCGCCGTTGCCGGTGCCGTCGCCCTTGTCGGCCTCGGCCGGGGCCGAGGGCTTGGGGTCGGCGGGGGCGGATCCCTGCGCCACGGGCTTCTCGGGGTCCGCGCCGTCGCCGCCGGAGAAGGCGAGGTACCCGCCCGTGCCGAGGACGAGGAGGCCGGCGACGGCGGCCGCGATCAGGACGGTCGCCTTCTTCTTCGGCGGGGTGCCGGAGCCGCCGAGCGCCTGGCCCGAGTGCACGGTCGGGGGCTGCGGCGGATAGGCGTAGCCGGGCGGGGGCTGCTGCTGGGGGTACTGCGGAGGCTGCTGCGGCGCCGGCTGCGGCTGTTGCTGCGGCGGCTGGCCGTACGGCGGTTGCTGCGCGTACGGGTTCGCGCCCTGCGGCGGATATCCGTAGCCGGGCTGGGGCGGGCCGGGCAGGTGACCGTAACCGGAGGGTGTCGGCGGCTGGTTCGGCGGCTGGGGCGGCTCGGTCATCAGCGCACGCTTTCGGCTTCGGGGAGGTCGTGGGGGATGCCTTTCTATCACTCACGCCTTCCTTGTGCCGGGCCGGTCCGCCCCCTGTTCCCAAGGGAGGACCGGCCCGTGACGCCGTCGTTATCCGGCCAGTCGGTCCGGAGGACGGCCGGAGGCTACGCCTCCTCCGCCAGCTCCAGCCAGCGCATCTCCAAGTCGTCGCGGTCGGAGAGGAGTTCCCTCAGCTCCGCGTCGAGCTTGGCCACCTTGTCGTAGTCGGTGGAGTTCTCGGCGATCTGCGCGTGCAGGCTGCTCTCGCGGTCGGAGAGCTTGTTCAGCTGCCGCTCGATCTTCTGGAGCTCCTTCTTCGCGGCGCGGGATTCGCCGGAGGCGGACGTCTTGGCCCCGGCCGGGGCGGCGGCGGGCGCCGGCGCGGCCGCCTCGATCATCCTCCGGCGGCGCTCCAGGTACTCGTCCAGACCGCGCGGCAGCATCCGCAGGCTGGCGTCGCCGAGCAGGGCCATCACCGTGTCGGTGGTGCGCTCGATGAAGAACCGGTCGTGGGAGATCACGATCATCGACCCGGGCCAGCCGTCGAGGAGGTCCTCCAGCTGGGTCAGGGTCTCGATGTCGAGGTCGTTGGTGGGCTCGTCGAGGAAGAGGACGTTCGGCTCGTCCATCAGCAGGCGCAGGATCTGCAGCCGTCGCCGCTCACCGCCGGAGAGGTCGCCGACCGGCGTCCACTGCTTCTCCTTGGTGAACCCGAACTGCTCGCACAGCTGACCCGCCGTCATCTCGCGGCCCTTGCCGAGGTCGACGCGGTCGCGCACCCGCTGGACGGCTTCGAGGACCCGCAGCGAGGGGTCGAGTTCGCCGACCTCCTGGGAGAGGTAGGCGAGCTTGACGGTCTTGCCCACGATGACCTTGCCCGCGGCGGGCTGGACCTCGCCCTGGGTGCGGGCGGCCTCGGCCAGGGCGCGCAGCAGGGAGGTCTTGCCGGCGCCGTTGACACCGACCAGGCCGACGCGGTCGCCGGGGCCGAGGTGCCAGGTCAGGTGCTCCAGCAGGGTCTTCGGGCCGGCCTGGACGGTGACGTCCTCCAGGTCGAACACCGTCTTGCCGAGGCGGGCGTTGGCGAACTTCATCAGCTCGGAGGTGTCGCGCGGCGGCGGCACGTCGGCGATGAGCTCGTTGGCGGCCTCGATGCGGTAGCGGGGCTTGGAGGTCCGGGCGGGAGCGCCGCGGCGCAGCCAGGCCAGCTCCTTGCGCATCAGGTTCTGCCGCTTGGACTCCTCGGTGGCGGCGATGCGGTCGCGCTCGGCGCGGGCGAAGACGTAGTCGCTGTAGCCGCCCTCGTACTCGTGCACGTCACCGCGCTGCACGTCCCACATGCGGGTGCAGACCTGGTCGAGGAACCAGCGGTCGTGGGTGACGCAGACGAGCGCGGAGCGGCGCTCCTGGAGGTGCTTGGCGAGCCAGGAGATGCCCTCGACGTCGAGGTGGTTGGTGGGCTCGTCGAGGATCAGCAGGTCCTGGTCGGCGATGAGCAGCTGGGCCAGCGCGATCCGGCGGCGCTCGCCGCCGGAGAGCGGGCCGATGACGGTGTCCAGGCCCTGGCCGAAGCCGGGCAGGTCCAGCCCGCCGAAGAGGCCGGTGAGCACGTCGCGGATCTTGGCGTTGCCGGCCCACTCGTGGTCGGCCATGTCCCCGATGATCTCGTGGCGGACGGTGGCCGCGGGGTCGAGGGAGTCGTGCTGGGTGAGGACGCCCATGCGCAGTCCGCTGTTCTGGGTGACCCGTCCGCTGTCGGGCTCCTCCAGTTTGGCGATCATCCGGATGAGGGTGGTCTTCCCGTCGCCGTTGCGACCGACGACGCCGATCCGGTCCCCCTCGGACACGCCGAGGGAAATGCCGTCGAGCAGGGTACGTGTGCCGTACACCTTGCTGACTGCCTCGACATTGACCAGATTGACGGCCATCAGACGCGCTCCAGGGAAGGGGTGTGGATCAGCCCCTCAGCCTAACCCTCCGGGCCGGGCCCGACCGTTCCACCAGGAGCCAGCCCGCGAGCGTCATGCCGATCGCGGCGGGCGCGGTGACCGGGACGGCGATCAGTACGGCGCTGTGGCCCTCCAGCAGGCCGCCGAGGCCGGTCATGGACAGGCCGAGGACGCCCAGGAGGCAGAGCGTGACGCCGAGGGCGGCCGCCGGCCCGCCACCGGCCGGGGCGCTCCCCGGGGGCTCGGCGGGCCCCGGCCGGGCCGGGGCCTCGAAGCGGCGGAACACCGCGACGAGGAGCGCGGTCAGCAGGGCGGCGAAGGCGAGCCGCACGGGGACCTGCGCCCACCAGGCCGCGTCGGCCGGGACCGGGAGGGCGAGGCCCAGGGCGAGCTGGGCCGCGTACACCCCCAGCATCGCGGTGAGGTGCCAGAGGAAGGCGGTCATGGCGATGCCGTTGGCGGCGACGACCGCGCGCCAGACGCGCGGGCGGCGCAGCCGGGCGGTGGCGGGTCCGGCGAGGAGCTGGACGGCTCCGACGAGCCACAGGCCGTGGCAGAGCAGGGCGAGGGTGGGCGGCGCCATGTTGGACACCTTCTCGCCGGGCATCCCGACCATGGACAGCGGGTACGGCCCGTAGGCGACGAGCAGCACGGCCCCGCCGAGTCCGGCGGCGGCCAGGGCCGCGGGCCGGCGCAGACCGCCCAGACGGCCGTCGGCGCGCAGGAAGCCCAGCTGGTGCACGGCGAGCCAGACGAAGGCGAAGTTCAGGAACTCGGCGTACGGCACCCCCAGCGCGAAGCGCAGCACGTCGACGAGGGCGGCCGCCCCGGCCAGCCCGGCGAAGGCGCCCCAGCCGAAGCGTTCGTGGAGCCGCAGCAGCGGCGGGGTGAAGGCGACCATGGCGAGGTAGATCCCGATGAACCACAGCGGCTGGGTGACCAGCCGCAGGGCGGCTCCGGTCAGCCGTCCGCCGCCGGCGCCGGCGAGCTGGAGCGCGAGGGCGGCCGCGCCCCAGACCAGGACGAACACGAGGGTGGGCCGCAGCAGCCGCCGGAGGCGGGCCCGCAGGAAGCCCGCGTACGCGCCGCCGTCGGTCCGGCGGGCGAGGGAGCGGTAGGACAGGGCGTGCGAGAAGCCGCCGACGAAGAAGAAGACGGGCATGACCTGGAGCACCCAGGTGAGGACCTGGAGCCCGGGCACGAGGGCGAGCAGGTTCCCCATGCCGTCGCCGCTGACGGCCGCCATCAGCCAGTGGCCGCACACGACGGTGCCGAGGGAGGCCGCGCGGAGCAGGTCGACGTACCGGTCCCGCGTGGCGGGGGTCGCGGCGGCGATGGCGCTGGAGCTGACGGTCATGTCCCCAACATCGCGGCCGGCCGGGGCCCGCGACAGGGTACGGGTACTCAGTTCCGGCCTGGGTACGCCCGCCCGCGGCTCCCCGGGGCCCGTTGCCGGGGCCCGGGCGAGCGGGGTCAGGCCGGCAGGACCGTCGCGCCGGCCGCCGGGCCGGACGCCACGTGGGTGGCGCGGCAGGTCCCGGAGGCGTCGAGCCCGGCGGCCACCTTGGCGGCGGCCTCCGCGTCCCGGACCAGGAACGCCGTGGTCGGGCCCGATCCGGAGACCAGCCCGGCCAGCGCTCCGGCGTCGGCCCCCGCGGCCAGGACGCCGGCCAGCCCCGGCCGCAGCGAGAGGGCGGCGGGCTGCAGGTCGTTGGCCAGGGTCGCGGCCAGCGCGTCCGGGTCGCCCGAGGCGAGGGCGGCCAGCAGCTCCGGCGGCGCGACCGGCGCGGGGACCTCCGTACCCGAGGCGGCGGCGAGGCGGTCGAACTCGCGGAAGACGGCCGGGGTCGACAGTCCGCCGTCGGCGACCGCGAACACCCAGTGGAAGGTGCCCGCGTCCACCGGGGTCAGCAGCTCGCCGCGGCCGGTGCCGAGCGCGGCGCCGCCCACCAGGCTGAACGGGACGTCGCTGCCCAGGGCCGCGCAGATGTCGAGGAGTTCGGCGCGCGGGGTGCTCAGGCCCCACAGGGCGTCGCAGGCCAGCAGGGCCGCGGCGCCGTCGGCGCTGCCGCCCGCCATGCCGCCCGCCACCGGGATGCGCTTGTCGATGTGCAGGTGGACGGCCGGGTCGAGGCCGGCGCGCTCCGCCAGCATCTCGGCGGCGCGCGCCGCGAGGTTGCCGCGGTCCAGCGGGACCCGGTGCGCGTCGGGGCCCTCGCAGGTCACCGTCAGCGCGTCGGCCGCGGTGGCCGTCACCTCGTCGAAGAGGGAGACGGCCAGGAAGACGTTGGCCAGGTCGTGGAAGCCGTCGGGGCGGGCCGCGCCCACCGCGAGGCGCACGTTGACCTTCGCGGGGACCCGTACGGTCACGGCGCCGCTCACAGCGCGGGCTCCCGCACCGCCGGCTTGTGCTCGGCGATCGCCGCGAACTCCTCCACCGTCAGCGACTCCCCGCGCGCCTGCGGCGAGACGCCGGCGGCGACCAGGGCCGCCTCGGCGCCGGCCGCCGAGCCGGCCCAGCCGGCCAGGGCGGCGCGCAGCGTCTTGCGGCGCTGGGCGAAGGCCGCGTCCACGACCGCGAAGACCTCGGCCTTGGTGGCGGTGGTCTTGACGGGCTCCGTGCGGCGGACGAGCGAGACGAGGCCGGAGTCGACGTTCGGCGCGGGCCAGAAGACCTTGCGGCCGATGGACCCGGCGCGCTTGACGTGCGCGTACCAGTTGGCCTTCACGGAGGGGACTCCGTAGACCTTGTTGCCGGGCTCGGCGGCCAGACGGTCGGCGACCTCGGCCTGCACCATGACCAGGGTCCGCTCGATGCTCGGGAAGCGGTCGAGCATGGTGAGCAGCACGGGCACGGCCACGTTGTACGGCAGGTTCGCGACGAGCGCGGTGGGCGGCGGGCCGGGCAGCTCCGTGACCAGCATCGCGTCGGAGTGGACCAGCGCGAAGCGGTCCTGGCGCGCGGGCATCCGGGCCTCGATGGTGGCGGGCAGCGCAGCCGCGAGGATGTCGTCGATCTCCACCGCGACCACCCGGTCCGCGGCTT
Source organism: Streptomyces sp. NPDC058701 (assembly GCF_042715295.1). Lineage (NCBI taxonomy): Bacteria > Bacillati > Actinomycetota > Actinomycetes > Kitasatosporales > Streptomycetaceae > Streptomyces > Streptomyces sp. NPDC058701. Next base: position 83,705 of record NZ_JBHXSY010000015.1, read on the forward strand.
CCAGCAGCGCGAGCGTCAGCGAGCCCAGGCCCGGGCCGACCTCGACCACCACGTCGTCGGGGCGGACCCCGGCGGTGCGCACGATACGGCGGACCGTGTTGGCGTCGATGACGAAGTTCTGGCCCTTCTGCTTCGTCGGGCGTACGCCCAGGGCCGCGGCCAGCTCCCGGATGTCGGCGGGGCCGAGGAGGGAGTCGGATGCGGGGGTCTCGGGGTTCTCGGGGTTCTCGGGCTGCTGCTCTGCGGTGCTCACCGGTAAAGCGTCTCAGATCGAACGGGCGGGCCCGCGCCGGGAGGGACGGGGAAGGCGGGGGGACGGCAGGCGGAGGGAAGGCCTACAGCCGGCGGCCGCAGTGGGGCCAGGGGCTCGCGCCCCGCTGGACGTAGAGCTTCTTCGCCCGGAACGTCTGCTCCGATCCCGGGGCGTCCTGCGGGCGGCCGCTCCCGCCGAGCCCCTGCCAGGTGCGGACGTCGAACTGGTAGAGGCCGCCGTAGGTCCCCGAGGGGTCGGTGGCGGAGGGGCGGCCGCCGGACTCGCACTGGGCCAGCGCCGCCCAGTTGAGGCCGTCGGCGCCGGCGACCGAGGTCGGCAGCGGTTTCGTGCCCACCTTGACGAGCTGCCGGACGGGCTCGCGGACGGTCTCCTCGGCGATCCGGCGGGGTTTCTGCCGGACCCCGTTGACGGTGCGCAGGCTGTACGTGACCCGGCGGGCGCCCGGCCGGCCGACCCGCTCGACGACCTCGGTGCCGGCGAACAGGGTGGGGTCCTTGACCCGCTCCGTCGTGTAGGGGACGCGCTCTTCGCGGACCTCGCGGCTGCCGGTGATCCGGAGCACGGTGACGGTCTGGCCGTCGCGCGGGAAGGCGGTGGAGGGCACGGAGGTGGTGTCCTCGCCGCGCAGGGTGATGCCGGCCTGGTCGAGGGCGTCCCGGACGGTGGCGGCGTTGGTGCGGATCGTGCGCTCGCGGCCGTCGGCGAGGAAGGTGACGCTGCGCTCGGTACGGACGCTGAGGGCGAGGCCGGCGCGCGGGACCGGCGCGGTGCGGGGAGCCGAGAGGTAGGCGCCCTCGGCGCGGATGCCGAACTGGCGCAGGGCGCCCTCGACGGTGCGGGCGGTGGTCCACACCTCGCGCTGCCTGCCGTCGAGGGTGAGGCGCAGCGGGCGGCCGTAGCGGACGACGATCTCCTCGCCGTCGTCGAGACGGGCGTCGCGGGCGGGGGCGACGAGGTCGTGGGGGCCGGTGCCGAGTCCTTCGGAGGCGAGCAGTTCGCCGATGTCGTCGGCGAAGGTGTGCAGGTCGCGGGAGACCCCGTCGACGGTGAGGCGTACGGCCTTGTCCGCGGCGACGAACGCGGTGGTGCCGCCGGCGAGGAAGGCGACGACCAGCGCCTGGGGGACGATCCGCCGCCAGGTCGCGCCGCGGGCGGAGGTCCCCGCCGTACGGGCGCCGCGCCGGCGTCCGGCGCCGGGAGCCCCGGCCGGCCCCCCGGGCGCCGGCGCCGGGACGGCCGGCGCGGGGACGGCCGGCGCGAACGGGGCCGCCACCGCCTCGGCGGGACCCCGGCGGCGGCCGGAGCCCGAGCCCGCGAGCGGTACGTCGGGCCGGCCGCCCCGGCGCCGGCCGGGTCCGGCGGGTGCGGGCAGGATCCCCGGCCCCGCGGCTTCGGCGGCGCTGCCCCGGCGTCTGCCGGAGCCGGACGGGGCGGCCGCCGCGGCGTCGGCGAGCTCCCCGGCCCCGCGGCGGCGGCCCGTGCCCGGTTCGCCGCCGGGGGCGGGGATGGTCACGGCGCCGGGGAGCGTCACGGCGGCGGCCGGGGCCCCCCGGCGGCGGCGGCCCGCCGGAGCGTCCGGGGCCGCCGCGGTTGCCGTCGGGGCGTCCGCTTCCGCCGGGTCCCACGGGGCGGCCGGCCGGCCCCGGGCCTCGTCCTCGTACGCCTCCGGCACGGGACCGCCACGGCGGTGACTGCCCTGCGTATCGCTCACGACGCTCGCTCCACTGGTCCGGCCCCCGCTGGTTCGGGCACGGCACCTTAGCGGAGGATCCGTCACGCTCCCAAGCTGTTCGATTACACAGCGTGGCGATCGCGCGGATGTCCGGACCGGGTTCCGGGGAGACCGGCGGGCCGGGTCCGGCGGGGCGTCAGTAGTCGAAGGCGCGCGCCGTGTTGGCGGCCAGGGCGGTGGCCATGGCGTCCTCGTCGAGGCCCCGGACGGCGGCCATCGCCCGTACGGTCAGCGGAATGAGGTAGGGCGCGTTGGGACGTCCGCGGTACGGCGCCGGGGTCAGGTACGGGGCGTCCGTCTCGACGAGCACCAGCTCCAGCGGGGCCACGGCGAGGGCCTCGCGCAGGGGAGCGGCGTTCTTGAAGGTGACGGTCCCGGCGAAGGACATGTAGTACCCGGCGGCCGCGCACGCGCGGGCCATCTCGGCGTCCCCCGAGTAGCAGTGGAAGACGGTCCGTTCGGGGGCGCCCTCCTCGCGCAGGACGCGCAGCACGTCCGCGTGGGCGTCCCGGTCGTGGATGACCAGCGCCTTGCCCCGCCGCTTGGCGATCTCGATGTGGGCGCGGAAGGAACGCTCCTGCGCGGCCGCGCCCTCCGGGCCGGTCCGGAAGTAGTCGAGGCCGGTCTCCCCGACCGCCTTCACATGGCCGAGCGCGGCGAGCGCCTCGATCTCGGCCAGCGCGTCATCGAGCGCGGACTCGCCGCCACCGGTCCGGGCTCCCTGCCGGGACCAGCCGTCGGGGTCCCCGTGCACGATGCGGGGGGCTTCGTTCGGGTGAAGCGCCACGGCGGCGTGGACGTTCGGGTACCGGGCCGCGGTCTCGGCGGCCCAGCGGGACCCCTTCACGTCGCAGCCCACCTGGACGACCGTGGTCACGCCCACCGACGCGGCCTTGGCGAGGCCCTCGTCGACGGTGTCGGCCTGCATGTCGAGGTGGGTGTGCGAGTCGGCCACCGCGACCCGCAGCGGTTCGGGCAGCGGCGGCGGGGCGTCCTTCGAAGCGGTGCTCATGCCGCCGATCCTATGACCGGCGGAAAAGCCCCCTCAGCCGGGCGAGCGGTCCCCGGCGCTCGCCGGCGGCGTCCACGGCGACCGGTCCGGGGGCGTCGTGGAGCCGGGAGGCCCTGCGCGGCTTCGGGGCCCTCGGCGGCCTGGGCGACTTCGGGGCCCTGGGGACGTTCTGACCCGCGGGGACGGGTCCGGCGATGCCGGGCGCGACGGGGTGGTGGTAGAGCTGGTCGATCATCCCGAGCACGGAGGAGACCTGCCCCGCCCGCATGATCCGTACGACGTGCCCGCCGCAGTTCAGGCAGGTCGGGTTCGACAGCGGGGAGGGCACCCGCTCCCGGTCGGCCGTGTAGGTGATGAACGGGCGTCCCGCGCCGTCGACGCGGTGCTCTATCTCGTACGCCTGCTCCCAGCCGTAGCCGCACCTCATGCAGGCGAACGAGTAGGCCTCGTGCACGATCTGCAGGGCGGGGGTGGACACGGCGCGGGGAACCGCGGCGGCGACGGGTACCGGGGTGTCTGCGATCTCACTCATGCCAGCTCCTCTTGTTCCACTGGTGCCATGGCCAGTGGACGCCTCTCCGGGCGGGAGCGCATCAGGCTGGGTCGAGTGTTGGACGGTCCTTGGGCGACTCATGCCCAAAGCGCCCGGTGCGCGGTCTGAGCTTTGCCTTTCAGGTTAGCTCTTTACCGGACGAGGGCACCTTTCGAGCCTCGTTCTTTGCCGTCACCACCGCGTCGAAGACCTCGCGCTTGGGTACCCCGGCCTCGGCCGCGACCGCCGCGATGGCCTCCTTGCGCCGCTCCCCCGCCTCCTCGCGCACCCGCACCCTGCGCACCAGCTCCTCGGCGTCCACGTCGCCGGGCAAGGCCGCCGGCGCGCCCTCGACGACGACGGTGATCTCGCCGCGGACGCCCTCGGCGGCCCAGGCCGCGAGCTCGCCGAGCCCGCCGCGCTTGACCTCCTCGTACGTCTTGGTCAGCTCGCGGCACACGGCCGCCCGCCGGTCGGCGCCGAAGACCTCCGCCATGGCGGCGAGGGCGTCGTCGAGCCGGTGCGGGGCCTCGAAGTAGACGAGCGTGCGCCGCTCGCCGGCGACCTCGCGCAGGCGGCCCAGACGCTCGCCCGCCTTGCGCGGCAGGAAGCCCTCGAAGCAGAACCGGTCCACCGGCAGTCCGGAGAGCGCGAGCGCGGTGAGCACCGCGGACGGGCCCGGCACGGCGGTGACCTTGATGTCCTTCTGCACGGCGGCGGCGACCAGCCGGTAGCCGGGGTCCGAGACGGAGGGCATGCCCGCGTCGGTCACCAGCAGCACCCGCTTGCCCGCCTCCAGGGCCTCGACGAGCTCCGGGGTGCGGGCCGACTCGTTGCCCTCGAAGTACGAGAGCACCCGCCCGGTGGTGTGCACCCCGAGCCCCTGCGTCAGCCGGCGCAGCCGCCGGGTGTCCTCGGCGGCGATCACGTCCGCCCGCTCCAGCTCGGCGCCGAGCCGCGGCGGGGCGTCCGCCAGGTCGCCGATCGGGGTCCCGGCGAGGACGAGGACGCCTGCCTGGGCGGCGGGCGTGTGGACGGGTTCGGGGCCGCGGGGCTGGTCAGCTGTCACCGGCCCATCCTCTCAGCCCGTCCGCCCGCCCCGGCCCGCGGCGGGGGCGGGGGCTCGTCGGGGGTGGTCCGGCGGTGGCTCCGGGGCCCCGTCCGTCCGGCGCCGGAGGCCCGGCGGGCCCGCGGCGACTGGGGCTCCCACAGATCGGTTCCCTACCATGACCCGGTGACCAGTACCGCGACGCCGCCGCCCAGCCCCGCGGGGGCCCCGCCCGCCCCGCCCGCGGGACGCGCAGAAGAGCCGCCCCCGTGGCTGCGCCGCCTGCGCGGTTTCGGCTACGCGCCCCCGGCGGGGACCGGGCCGCGCCCGGACGTCCGCACCCGCCTTGTGCCCCCGTACGCCAAGCCGTCGGCGCAGCTGTGGGCGACCTTCGGGCTGGCCCCCGAGGTGTGGGGCACCTGGCGGCGCATCGTCGCGTGGGCCGGTCCGCTGCTGGTGGCGCTGGTCGCCGGCGTGCTCCGCTTCGTGCACCTGGGCAGCCCGAAGGCGGTGATATTCGACGAGACGTACTACGCCAAGGACGCCTGGGCCACGATCCGCCAGGGCTACGAGGCCAGCTGGCCCAAGGACATCGACAAGTCGATCCTCGCCAACCCGGACGGGGTGCCGCTGCCGGTCGACCCCGGCTACGTGGTGCATCCGCCGGTCGGCAAGTGGGTCATCGGGCTCGGCGAGTGGATGTTCGGCCTCACCCCCTTCGGCTGGCGGTTCATGACCGCCGTGCTCGGCACGCTGTCGGTGCTGATGCTGTGCCGGATCGGGCGCCGCCTCTTCCGTTCCACGTTCCTCGGCTGCCTGGCGGGCACGCTGCTGGCGGTGGACGGCCTGCACCTGGTCATGAGCCGGACCGCGCTGCTCGACCTGGTGCTGATGTTCTTCGTGCTCGCCGCGTTCGGGGCGCTGCTCATCGACCGGGACCGGGCCCGGGCCAGACTCGCCGGCGCGCTGCCGGTGGACGAGGAGGGCCGGACCCGGCCCGACACGAAGATCGCCGAGACGCTGGGGCTGGGCTGGCGGCCGTACCGCATCCTGGCCGGCGTCTGCCTGGGTCTGGCCGCGGGCACGAAGTGGAACGGCTTCATCGCGCTGGCCTTCTTCGGCGTCCTGACCGTCCTGTGGGACGCGGCCGCGCGCCGCACCGCGGGCTCGGGCGCCCCGTACGCCTCGATGCTGCGGCGCGACGCGCTGCCCGCCTTCGTGTCGACGGTTCCGGTGGCGGTGGCGACGTACGTGGCCTCCTGGTCGGGCTGGATCCTCAGCCCGGACAACGGCAAGGGCGGCTACCTGCGCGACTGGGCCGCCAAGTACGACCAGGGCAGCACGCTGTCGTTCCTGCCGGAGTGGGTGCGCAGCCTGTGGCACTACGAGACCGAGGTCTACAAGTTCCACGTCGGCCTGACCTCCGGGCACACCTACGAGTCCAACCCGTGGAGCTGGCTGGTCCTGGGCCGGCCCGTCTCCTTCTTCTACGAGTCCCCCGGCCCCGGCACGGACGGCTGTCCCGCGACGGAGGCGGGCAAGTGCGCCCGCGAGGTCCTGGCCCTGGGCACCCCCCTGCTGTGGTGGGCGGGCTGTTTCGCGCTGCTGTACGTGCTGTGGCGGTGGTTCTTCCGCCGCGACTGGCGGGCGGGCGCGATCGCGTGCGCGCTGGGCGCGGGTCTGCTGCCCTGGTTCAACTACCAGGAGCGGACGATCTTCTTCTTCTACTCGGTGGTCTTCGTCCCGTACCTGTGCCTGGCGGTCGCGATGATGATCGGCGCCCTGCTGGGCCCGGCGGGCTCCTCGGAACGCCGCCGCGCCCTGGGCGCGATCGGGGCGGGCGTACTGGTCCTGCTGATCGTGTGGAACTTCATCTACTTCTGGCCCATCTACACGGGCGAGACCCTGCCCATGGACTCCTGGCGGGGCCGCATGTGGCTGGACACCTGGGTGTAGCGGGTCCCGCCCGGCGGCGGCGTCGGGCGGGGTTCAGGGGGGCAGAAGTTCAGGGGTTCAGGAGGGTCGTGATCCGGGCCTCGGTCCAGGCGCCGGCCGCGCCAGGGCAGCGGGCGAGGTACGCGGCGACGGAGCGCTCGTCCCACGCGCCGGCCTCCAGCAGGCCCGTCGCCAGGAGCCGCACGTACGCGGCGGAGGGCTCGACCCAGGGCACGTCCCCCATCGCCCACGGCGCGGTGAACGTCAGCACCGGAACGCCCTCCAGCACGCCGGGGCAGATCAGCGTCTCGTACCGGCCGGGCCCCAGCACGTCGCGGCCCGTGCGCAGGACCGTGGTCAGGTCGAGGTCGGCGCCCGGCTCCCGGTACATCTCCTGGGCCGCGATGTCGGCGAACTGCCGCGCCGACACCAGGTGGGCCCGCGCCCGGGTCCGCCCCGGCGGCGCCGGATCGTAGAAACCGCGGCCGCCGGTCCACACCGCGGACTCCGTGGCGAAGTACAGCCGGCCCGGCAGTTCCACGGGGACCGACCGCGCCGGGGCGCGCCGGTCGCGGCACCCGGGGTGCTGGTGGGAGGACCCGGGAGGGGCGCCGCCGGCGATGTAGGAGTTCAGGCGGTCCAGGTGCATGTTCGAGCCGTACGCCGTGTACCAGACCAGGTCCGGCTGCGGCCCGTCCACCCGGGCCGATTCCACCTCGTGCACGACGCTCATGGGACGCATGGGGCTCCTGGGAGATGTTCCGGTCCGGTAACAAGGGTGAATGACTGTGTATGCACAGCGTAAGGTCTGCACCTGAGGTTCTTTGAACATGTTCAGAGAAACGATGTGTTTTCCCGGGGGAGGGACCAGAAGTGAACGGGGCAGCGAAGAGTGCCGTCATCGGCGGGGTGTTCCTGACGATGGTGGGCGGGACCGCGTACGGGGTGTACGCGCTGGTGGGGGACGACGGCGGGGGCGGTGGCGCGTCCACCGGCACCGAGGTCCGGTCGGAGAAGGCCAGTGGGCCGGTCGGCGAGAAGGAGGCCACCGCCACCGCGACGGCCTTCCTGACGGCGTGGGCCGCGGGCGACGGCAGGGCGGCCGCCGACCTGACGAACAACGCCGCGGCCGCGCAGACCGCGGTGGGCGACTTCACGACCAAGGCGTACGTGTCGAAGGCGGTGATTACCCCCGGCCCGCCCACCGGCACCACCGTGCCCTTCAAGGTCGCGGCGGAGATCACGTACGAGGGTGTCACCAAGCCCCTCGCGTACGACTCCAAGCTGACCGTGGTGCGCGGCCTGACCAGCGGAAAGGCCCTGGTCGACTGGCAGCCCTCGATCATCCATCCGGCGCTGGGCCCGGGCGACGCGCTGCGCGCCGGCGCGCCCGCGAACCCGCCGGTCAAGGCCGTGGACCGCAACGGCGAGGAGCTGACCGCGGAGAAGTACCCCTCGCTGCGGACGGTCCTGGCCCAGCTGCGCGAGACGTACGGGGCCAAGGGCGGCGGCAAGCCCGGCGTGGAGCTGTGGATCGGGCCGGGCGACGGGAACGGGGCGAAGCGGACCCTGCTCACGCTGGTGGAGGGCGAGCCGAGCACCCTCAAGACGTACCTGGACGCGAAGGTGCAGGCGGCGGCCGAGCAGGCCGTCGCCAAGTACCCCGAGGCGTCGGTGGTCGCCGTCAAGCCGAGCAACGGGCACATCCTGGCCATCGCCAACCACCGCGCGGACGGTTACGACGCGGCGATGACGGGCAACCGGGCCCCGGGCTCGACGATGAAGGTCGTGACGGCCGCGATGCTGCTGGACCGCGGCCTGGTCGCGGCCGACAAGCCCGCGGAGTGCACGAAGGAGGTGGTCTGGGGCGGCCGCACCTTCCACAACCTGAAGAACTTCGAACTGCCCGGCGCGACCTTCGCGAAGAGCTTCGCCCAGTCCTGCAACACCGCCTTCATCAAGCCGGTGGACGACGTGCGCGACGACGCGGCGCTGTCCAAGGAGGCCCAGGAGGTGTTCGGCATCGGGCTGGACTGGAAGACGGGCATCAAGTCCACGGACGGCAAGGTGCCGACGGCGACGGGCGCGGAGGAGGCCGCCGCGTACATCGGGCAGGGCCGGATCACCATGAACCCCCTGAACGTCGCGTCGATCACCGCGACCGCGCGCACCGGGGTGTTCCGCCAGCCGCTACTCGTCTCCCCGGACCTCGACGGCCGTACGGTCGCCACGGCCGAGCGGCGGATGAAGCCGGCGGTGCAGCAGCAGCTGGTGTCGATGATGAGGCTGACGGCGACCAGCGGTACGGGCGCCAAGGCGATGGCGCCGGTCGGCGGCGACAAGGGCGCGAAGACCGGCTCCGCGGAGGTCGACGGCGCGGGCAGCCCGGACAGCTGGTTCACCGGGTTCAGCGGCGACGTGGCCGCGGCGGCGATGGTCGAGGGCGGCGGCCACGGCGGCGACGCGGCAGGCCCGATCGTCGCCACGGTCCTCGCCTCCCGCTGACCCGCCGGGGCGCGGGGGTCCTGCGGCCCACCGGCGCTCACAACGCGGCGGGCCGCAGGGCACTCGCGTCCGCCGCGTTCACGGCTCGGCGGCCCTGGATCAGTACCACGCCCACCACGAGCCGGGGCCCGGCCCCGTCCCTTCCGGCCCGGCCGGCGTCTGAGGCGCGGGGGTCCGAGGGCAGGGCCCCCGGCAACGGCGCCGCACCCGCCGGCCCAACCGCCCGGAAGCGGGACCGGGACCGGGCAGCCCCCGGGGCGCGGGGCCGAGCCCCGTCAGCCCCGGCCACGTCGGGCCGTACCCGCCCGCCGCCCCGTGGGGATACCGTGCCCCCATGACCACCCCGCACCCCCTCTTCGCGGAGGCCCTCACCCGCCTCGGCCTCGACGCGTCGGCCGTCCGCAGCTTCCCGGACGGCACCCGCACCGCCGCCGACGCCGCCGCCGCGATCGGCTGCGCGCTCGGCCAGATCACCAAGTCGCTGATCTTCGCGGCGGACGGGGTCCCGGTGCTGGTGCTCGTCGACGGCGCCTCCCGGGTCGACGTCGAGGCGGTCCGCCGTGAACTCGGCGCCGCGCGCGTCACCCGCGCCGACGCCGCCGTGGTCCGCGAGACCACCGGGTACGCCATCGGCGGCGTACCGCCGTTCGGCCACCGCACCCGGACCCGCGTGCTGGCCGACCGGGCGCTGCTCGACCACGACGTCGTCTGGGCGGCCGCCGGCACCCCCCACACCGTGTTCCCGATGCCCCCGAAGGAGCTCGTCGCGCACGCGGGAGCCGTCCTGGCCGACGTACGCGAACGGCCGGCCGGCGCCTGACGGCCCGCCACCGCCCTAGCCTGTCCGGACAACACACCTAGAGGCTGGCGCGCACCGCCCGGACCAGGGCCTGCGCCCGCGGGTCGGCGGTGACCGACTTGGCCAGGGCGTTCGTGACGTACCCGAAGCCGACGCCCGCCTCCGGATCGGCGAAGGCCAGCGAGCCCCCGCGCCCCGGGTGTCCGAAGGAGGCCGGGGACAGCAGCGGTGAGGCGGCGCCGTGCAGCATGTAGCCGGGGCCGAAGCGGGTGTTCACCACGAGCACCCGGTCCGGGCCCGCGGACAGCTCCGTCCCGGCGAGGGCGGTGGTCCGCGGGGTGAACAGGCGGCCGCCGTCCTCGGTGTCGTCCAGCAGCGCCGCGTAGAAGCCGGCCAGCGCCCGGGCCGTGCCGGTGCCCGCCGAGGCGGGGAGTTCGGCGGCCCGGTACTCGGGGGCGTTCTCGTCCGGCAGCGGGTCGATGGCGGCGAAGGCGCGCCGGGTCAGGGAGGCGGGGTCGGCGTACGCCTCGGAAACGTTCCTGCGCGGCCGGATCCGCAGCGAGCCCGCCCGCTCGGGGGGTTCCACCGGGGCGACGCGGCCCACCCGGCCGGCCGCCGCCTCGGCTGCGGGCAGGCCGATCCAGAAGTCCAGTCCCAGGGGGCCCGTGACCTCGGCCGCCAGCCACCGGCCGATCGAGGTGCCGGTCACCCGCAGCACCAGCTCCGACAGCAGCCAGCTGTACGTCTGCGCGTGGTAGCCGTGGTCGGTGCCGGGCTCCCAGAAGGGCCGCTGTCCGGCGACCGCGCGCGGCCCGGACGTGCCGTCGACGGCCTCGGCCGGGGTCAGGCTCCGGTCCAGCGCGGCTATCCCGGCCCGGTGCGCGAGCAGGTCCCGTACGAGGACCCGGTCCTTGCCGCCCGCCTTGAACTCGGGCCAGTACGAGCCCACCGGCGCGTCCAGGTCCAGCAGCCCCCGCTGGTGCAGCAGCAGCGGTACGGCGGCCGCGACCCCCTTGGTGGCCGACCGGACCACCTGCGCGGTCCCCGCTCCCCACGGCTCGGCGGAGCCTCCCGTGCTGGCGTCCGCGTCCTTCGGCCCGGCCCACAGGTCGACGACCCGGCGCCCGTCCCGGTACACGGCCACGGCCGCGCCCCGGTCCCCCAGCACCTCGAAGTTGCGTACGAATGCCTCGCGGACGGCCTCGAAACCCTCCGCCACCTCACCCTGGATGTTCACGAGCGGTCCAACACCCGGCGCCGCGCCCTTATGCCACGGCCTACGCCACGTGCACGGAGCGCGGGTCGAAGCCGAACGGCAGCTCCAGGCGGTGGGACCGCATCAGCTGCTCGTCGCACAGCAGGTCCTGGGTGCGGCCGTCGGCGGCGATGACGCCTCCGCTGAGGATCACGGCCCGCGGGCACAGCTCCAGCGCGTACGGCAGGTCGTGCGTGACCATCAGCACCGTCACGTCCAGGGACCGCAGGACGTCGGCGAGCTCCCGCCGCGAGGCCGGGTCCAGGTTGGACGAGGGCTCGTCCAAGACGAGGATCTCGGGCCGCATGGCCAGTACGGTCGCCACGGCGACCCGGCGGCGCTGCCCGAAGGACAGGTGGTGCGGGGGCCGGTCGGCGAAGCCGGACATGCCGACCTGCTCCAGGGCCCCGTGGACCCGCTCCTCCAGCTCCGCGCCGCGCAGGCCGGCCGCCGCCGGGCCGAAGGCGACGTCCTCCCGGACGGTGGGCATGAACAGCTGGTCGTCGGGGTCCTGGAAGACGATCCCGACCCGGCGCCGGACCTCGGCGAAGTTCCGCTTCTCCACGGGCAGCCCGGCCACGGTGACGGAGCCGACGCCGCCGGCCAGGATCCCGTTGAGGTGCAGGACGAGGGTGGTCTTGCCGGCGCCGTTGGGGCCGAGCAGGGCGACGCGCTCGCCGCGCCCGACGGTCAGGTCCACTCCGAAGAGGGCCTGGTGACCGTCGGGGTAGGCGTAGGCGAGGCCGGAGATCTCCAGGGAGGGTGCGGTCGTCACAGGGTCCATCCCATCAGACAGACGGCGAGCGCCGTCACCGGGAGCGCGGCGGCGTACGCCCACTGGGTGCGCGTGGCCGTCACCTCGTCGATCACCGGCATGGAGCCGGCGTAGCCGCGGCTGACCATGGCCAGGTACACCCGCTCGCCGCGCTCGTAGGAGCGGATGAACAGGGCGCCGGCCGTCTTGGCGAGCACGCCCCAGTGCCGGACGCCGCGGGCCTCGAAGCCGCGCGAGCGGCGCGCGACGGACATCCGGCGCAGCTCGTCGGTGACCACGTCGCCGTAGCGGATCATGAAGGAGGCGATCTGTACGAGCAGCGGCGGCAGCTTCAGCCGCTGCAGGCCGAGCAGCAGCGCCCGCAGTTCGGTGGTGGAGGCGAGGAGCACGGAGGCGGCGACGCCGAGGGTGCCCTTGGCCAGGACGTTCCAGGCGCCCCAGAGCCCGGAGACGCTGAGCGACATGCCGAGCACCTCGATCCGCTCGCCCTCCGCCACGAAGGGCATGAGGACGGCGAACGCGACGAACGGGACCTCGATCACGAGGCGCCGGAGCAGGAAGCCCGCGGGGATGCGGGCCACGGCGGCGGCGCACGCGACGAGGACGGCGTACAGGCCGAAGGTCCACACCGCCTCCCGCGGTGTGGACACGACGACCAGCACGAAGGCGAAGGTCGCGGCGAGCTTGCAGTGCGGCGGAAGGCGGTGGACCGGCGAGTGCCCGTGCCGGTAGAGCGTGTGGGCGTGGCCGGCTCCCATGTCAGCTCGCCGCGGTGGGCGCCGTGGAGGCGGCGGTGAGCTCGTCGGAGCGGTGGCGGCGGCGGGACACGGCGATGAAGACGCCGGTTCCGGCGGCGACGGTCGCGCCGACGCCGATGACCCCGGCGAGACCGCCGGACAGGCGCGGGTCCTCGACGTCCTTGACGCCGTAGTCGGCGAGCGGGGAGCCGGCGGCCGCGTGGTCCTCGGCCTTCGCGTCGATGCCCTTGTCGGCGGCGACCTTCTCCAGGCCGTCGGGGCTGGCGGAGGCGTAGAAGGAGACGAATCCGGCGAGGACGAGGGCGGTGGCCAGCCCGGTCAGCCAGAACCTCCGGGTGGAGCGGTGGGCCGCCGGCGCGGGGGCCCGGACGGCGGGGACGTCGACGAGCTCGCCGCCGACGCGCAGCTTCAGCGGCGCGTGCAGCCCGCGGGCCCCGTGCACCAGGTCGGGGCGGACGGCGATGACGGCGCCGACGGTGGCGGCGGTGATGGCGGCCTCGCCGATGCCGATGAGGACGTGCACGCCGACCATGGCGGTGAGGACCTTGGCGAGCGGGACGTCGGTGGTGCCGCCGACGGCGTAGACGGCGGTGAAGGCCGCGGCGGCGGCCGGCACCGAGACGAGGGCGCCGGTGAAGGCGGCGGCGGTCACGGAGCGGCGGGTGGGCGGCAGCACCGTGAGCAGCCCGCGGAAGATCGCGTACGCGACGACCACGGTGACGACGCCCATGACGGTGATGTTCACGCCCAGCGCGGTCAGCCCGCCGTCGGCGAAGAGGATGCCCTGCATGAGGAGCACCACCGAGACGCACAGCACGCCGGTGTAGGGGCCGACGAGTATCGCGGCGAGCGCCCCGCCGAGCAGGTGGCCGCTGGTTCCGGCCGCCACCGGGAAGTTCAGCATCTGGACGGCGAACACGAACGCGGCCACGAGGCCGGCGAGCGGGGCGGTGCGCTCGTCGAGTTCGCGGCGCGCGCCGCGCAGGCTGACGCCCACCGCGGCGACGGCCACCACCCCGGCGGCCACCGAGACGGGTGCGTTGATGAATCCGTCGGGCACATGCATGGAATGGCTCCGCTTCCTCACACACAGACTTACAAAGTCTTTAACCGTTTAAGAATAGTGCCCACTTGCAAACCGTTGGCAAGAGCGTCTCGGTCACAAAGAGAGCGGTGCGCTTTCGTCGGAATGTGCGAGGCTGGACGGACAAACGGACTCAAATGTTCCGATTTCGAGGAGTCGTGTCGATGTCAGCGACCGCCGAGAATCCGCCCGCCGCCGGAGCGGCCACCGCGACCGCGGCCGCCGTCGAGGAACGCGCCAGGGCGCGCGTGATCACCGACGACCCGTTCTACCGGACCGTCCCGGCCTTCCTCCGCTTCGACCCCGACGAACCCCTCGCCGTCCGGATCGTCTTCCCCGCGGACCTCTCCCCCGAGGGCACGGACAACGAATGGGTCTTCCCCCGCGCCCTGCTGGAGGCCGGCCTGGTGACCCCGACGGGGACCGGGGACGTACGCGTCTGGCCCTGCGGCCGCGTCCAGGCGGTCGTCGAGTTCCACTCCCCCGAGGGCGTCGCCGTGGTGCAGTTCGACATCGCCGTGCTGCGCCGCTTCCTGCGCCGTACGTACGCCTCCGTCACCCGGTAGGCGCAAACGGCCCGGCCCCGTACCACCCGGCGAACAGGCGGTACGGGGCCGGGCCGTCGGGCCGGAGCCGTCAGGCGTCGACCAGCTCGCGGTCCTTGTCCGGACCCTCCGGCGGGGTGGCGCCGGCGAGGTGCTTGCGCAGGCTCTCGCCCTCCACGTCCACGTTCGGCAGCAGCTTGTCCAGCCACTTCGGCAGCCACCAGGCCTTGTGCCCGAGCAGGGCGAGGACGGCCGGGACGATGGCCATGCGGACCACGAAGGCGTCGAAGAAGACGGCGACGGCGAGCCCGAAGCCGATCATCTTGACCATCTGCTCACTGGCCCCGATGAAGCCCGCGAACACCGCGATCATGATGACGGCGGCGGCCACGACCACCCGGGCGCTGTACTGGAAGCCCGTCACGACCGCCTGGCCGGGGCGCTCGCCGTGGACGTACGCCTCGCGCATGCGGGTGACGAGGAAGACCTCGTAGTCCATGGCCAGGCCGAAGACCACGCCGACCATGAAGATCGGCATCATCGACATGATCGGGCCGGTCTGCTCCACCCCGAACAGCGAACCGAGCCAGCCCCACTGGAAGACCGCGACGACCGCGCCGAGGGCCGCGACGACCGACAGCAGGAAGCCGAGGGCGGCCTTGAGCGGGACCAAGATCGAGCGGAACACCAGCATCAGGAGCAGGAAGGCGAGGCCGACCACGAGCGCCAGGTAGGGCAGCAGCGCGTCGTTCATCTTCTGCGAGAAGTCGATGTTCATCGCGGTGGCGCCGGTCACGAGGACCTCGTCGCCGCTGACCGCGCGGATCTCGTGGACCAGGTCCTCGGTCTGCGTCGAGGACGGACGGTCCTTCGGGATGACGGTGATGACGCCCGCGTCGCCGGCCTCGTTGAGGTTCGGCGGGGTGACCGCGGCCACGCCCTCCAGCCCCTTGATCCGGTCGACGGTCTTGTCGGCGAGCGCCTTGTCGCCGTCGACGACCACCATCAGCGGGCCGTTGAAGCCCGGGCCGAAGCCGTCGGACAGCAGGTCGTACGCCTGGCGCTGGGTGGTGGAGACCGGCTGGGCGCCGTCGTCCGGCAGGCCCATCTCCAGCTTGCTCGCCGGGATCGCGACGATCCCGAGGCCGATCACGCCGGCCAGCAACACCATGACGGGGCGGCGCAGCACGAAGCGGGCCCAGCGGGTGCCGCCGTTGGCCTTGGGCTCGGCCCCGGCCGGGCGGCCCTTGCCGAACAGCCTGCTCTTCGTACCGGCCGGGAGGACCTTGCGGCCCGCGAAGCCGAGGATGGCCGGGACCAGGGTCAGGGCGACCAGGACCGCGATGACCACCGTTCCGGCGGCCGCGAAGCCCATCTTGGTCAGCATCGGGATGTTGACGACGGCCAGGCCCACGAGGGCGATGACCACGGTCAGACCGGCGAAGACGACGGCGGAGCCGGCGGTCCCCGCGGCCCGGCCGGCGGCCTCGTCGCGCTCACGGCCCTCGGCGAGCTCCGCGCGGTAGCGGGAGACGATGAAGAGGGCGTAGTCGATGCCGACCGCGAGGCCGATCATCATCGCGAGGGTGGACGTGGTCGAGCCGAGGTCCAGCACGTTGGCCAGCGCGGTGATCGAGGAGACGCCGATGCCGACGCCGATCAGCGCGGTCAGCAGCGGCAGACCCGCGGCGATCAGCGAGCCGAAGGTGATGACCAGGACGATCGCGGCGACCGCGATGCCGATGATCTCGCCGGACCCGGTCTCGGGGGCGGCCATCAGGGCGTCGCCGCCGATCTGGACGTTCAGCCCCGCGGCGGTCGCCTCCTTGCCGGAGTCCTTCAGCGCCTCGCGCGTCTCGTCCTTCAGCTCCATGCCGCTGACGTCGTACTTGACGCTGACGTAGGCGGTGGAACCGTCCTGGCTCACGGCCTGGGACTGGTACGGGTCGGCGACCGAGGAGATCTGCTGCGCGCCCGGGCCGGACTTCAGCTCGGAGACGATCTTCTCGACCTCGGTCTTGGTCCCGGGGTCGGTGACCTTGGCGCCCTCGGGCGCCTTGATCACGATGCGGGCGGTGGCGCCGTCGGCGGCCATGCCCGGGAAGCGCTGGTCCAGCAGGTCGAAGGCCTTCTGAGCCTCCGTGCCGGGTATGGAGAAGGAGCCGGAGGTGGGCGCGGACGCCGATGCGGCGCCGAAGCCGGCGACGAACAGCAGCGCCACCCAGACGAGGGCGACGAGGCGGCGGCGCCGGAAGGCGCCCCGGCCGAGCCGGTAGAGGAAGGTGGCCACGTCGTGGTTCTCCCGTTCAGGTCGTGGGATGGATCCGAGGCGGATCAGGGCATGGTGAGCCGGCCCGACGACGAGAGCGGCGTGTCAGGAGCAGCGGAAGGCGGTGATGGGGACGGGGAGGGTCAGACGCCGAGGGCGGGGAACACCACGGCGTCGATGAAGTCACCGAGGAACGCCCGGTCGACGGGCCGGTCCTCGATCAGCGGGAGCGCGATGAACGCCCCGATGAGCATGTGGGGTACGAAATTCAGAGCGGGACAGTCCGGGCGGATCTCGCCCCGGTCCACCGCGCGCTGCAGCATGTGCTGGAGACCGTTGATCTCCGGGTCGACCAGCAGGTCCCGCAGCGCCTGGTGGAGTTCGGGGCTCTCGTGGACGGCGTGGGCCAGACCCCGCATCAGCGCGGTGTCCTTGGCCATCTGCGCGTCGTCCGAGTGCTCCACCATGCGCGCGAAGTCCCCGCGCAGGGTGCCCGTGTCGATTTCGCGCAGCGAGACGGGCTGCGTGCACCGCAGGGCCTTGGCGACCAGTTCCGGCTTGCTCCCCCACTGGCGGTAGAGGGTGGCCTTGCTGGACTTCGTCCGGGCGGCGACCGCGTCCATGGTCAGC
Source organism: Streptomyces sp. NPDC058701 (assembly GCF_042715295.1). Taxonomy (NCBI): domain Bacteria; kingdom Bacillati; phylum Actinomycetota; class Actinomycetes; order Kitasatosporales; family Streptomycetaceae; genus Streptomyces; species Streptomyces sp. NPDC058701. The sequence goes on from NZ_JBHXSY010000015.1 coordinate 100,858, forward strand.
GCCTCGTAGCCGACGTCACGCAGGAGGTCGAGGACCGCCTCGTGCAGTTCGGCCTGCCGTTCGGGGGTGATCCGGCTGCGCCGAGCCGCCATCGCCTCGGTCATGTCCGCCACCCTCCGTCCGAACGAAACTGTTCCGTACGCTGAAACCATACCCCCGCACCCAACGAAACGAAACCGTACCGTTTCGCTTCGGGGGGTGGCATGGATCACCTGTACGAGTTGCCGGGCCCCCCTGCCGCGGAAAGCATTGGGGGGTGAGTCACGACGTCGCGTACCTCCGGTTCCCGCACCTGCACGACGACCTGCTGTGTTTCGCCACCGAGGACGACCTCTGGGTCGCCCCGCTGGTCCCCGACGGACAGCCCCCCGGCCGGGCATGGCGGATCACCGTCGACCGGACCCGGGTCAGCCACCCCCGCTTCTCCCCCGACGGCCGGCACATCGCCTTCACCACCTGGCGCAGCCTCGACCCCGAGATCCACCTCGCCCCCGTGGACGGCGGCCCGGCCCGGCAGCTGAGCTACTGGGGCGCCACCGACACCCGCGTCTGCGGCTGGACCCCGCCCGACGAGGAGGGCCGCAGCGACATCCTGGCCGTCTCCTCGCACGGCCAGCCCTTCTCCTACTTCGCCTGGGCGTACAGCCTCCCCACCGACGGCAGCCCCGGCGGACGTCTGCCCTGGGGGCCGGTCTCCGACCTCCAGGTGCACGACGGCGAGGACGGCGAACGGCGCACCCTGCTGCTCACCGGAAAGCCCCCGCACGAGCCGGCCGCCTGGAAGCGCTACCGCGGCGGCGCCACGGGCCGGCTCTGGCTGCACGGCACGCGGCTCCTGGAGGACATCGAGGGCCACCTGGACTCGCCGATGTTCGTGGCCGGCCGGATCGCCTTCCTGTCCGACCACGAGGGCGTCGGCAACGTGTACTCCTGCCTGCCCGACGGCACCGACCTGCGCCGCCACACCGACCACCGGGAGTTCTACGCCCGGCACGCCTCCAGCGACGGCTCCCGGATCGTGTACCAGTGCGCGGGGGACCTCTGGCTGGTGGAGTCGCTGGCCCCCGACGCGGTACCGCGCAGGCTGCGGGTCCGGCTGGGGGGTCCCCGCGCGGGCCGTCGCAGCTACCAGGTGCCGGCCGCCAGCCACGTCGACTCGCTCTCGGTGGACGCCACCGGCCGGGCCAGCGCGGTCGTGGTCCGCGGCAGCCTGTACTGGCTGACCCACCGCGACGGGCCCGCCCGGACCATCGCCGACACCCCCGGCGTGCGGGTGCGGCTGCCGGAGATGCTCGGGAGCGGCGGGCAGGTCGCGTACGTCACCGACGCCGAGGGCGAGGACGCGGTCGAGATCGCCTACCTGCCGCGGGCCTCCGGGGAACGGGAGCCGCGCCGGCTGGCCTCCGGCGAGCTGGGACGCGTACTGGAGTTGCTGTCCGACCCGGACGGGGAGCGCCTCGCGATCGCCTCCAACGACGGGCGGCTGCTGCTCGTCGACGCGACGGAGGAGTCCGACGGCGAGGTCACCGAGCTCATCCGGTCGGTCAACGGCCCCGTCACCGACCTGGCGTTCTCCCCCGACGGGTGCTGGCTCACCTGGTCGCACCCGGGCATCGGCCGCTCGTTGCGGCAGATCAAGATGGCCCGGATCTCCGGTCCCGGCACCCCCACGGTCATCGACGTCACGAACGGCCGCTTCGAGGACGAGAGTCCGGTCTTCACCCGGGACGGCCGCTACCTCGCCTTCCTGTCGTGGCGCGGCTTCGACCCGGTGTACGACGTGCACACCGGGGACCTGTCCTTCCCGCTGGGCTGCCGCCCCTACCTGGTGCCGCTGTCCTCGGCGACCCCCTCGCCGTTCGCGTTCTCGCCCGACGGGCGGCCCGCGGCCGGCGGGCTCGACCCGCTCGACGGGGACCCGGACGCGGGCGACGGCGCGGTGACCGTGGAGGTGGAGGGGCTGGAGAGCCGGGTGACGCCGTTCCCGGTGTCGGCGTCGAAGTACTCGGCCCTGTACCCGGTCAGCGGCGGCGGGCTGGTGTGGCTGCGCTGGCCCATCTCCGGGGCGCTCGGCGAGACCTTCGCCAACCCGGCGGACACCAGCGGCAAGCCGACGCTGGAGCACTTCGACATGACGAAGGCCCGCAAGACCGAACTGGCCTCCGGGCTGGACTGGTTCGCGGTCAGCGGGGACGGCACGCGGCTCGTCGTCAACGACGACGGCGACCTGCGGGCGGTCCCGTCGACCGAGTCGGGCGACAGCGACTCGACCGTCTACCTGGACCTGCGGCGCATCCTGCACGAGGTCGACCCGGCGGCCGAGTGGCGCCAGGCCTTCGAGGAGGCGGGGCGGATCATCCGCGCGTACTTCTGGGAGCCGGGCATGTGCGGGATCGACTGGGACGGGGTGCTGCGCCAGTACCGCTCCCTGGTCGAACGGGTCGCCTCGCCCGACGAGTTCGCCGACCTGCTGCGCGAGGTCCTCGGCGAGCTGGGCACCTCGCACGCCTACGTCTCCCCCGCCCGCCGCAACGAGGGCCCCCCGCACTACCAGCGGGCCATCGGGCTGCTCGGCGCCAACCTGGTTTCCCGGGACGGTGCCTGGGTGGTCAGCCGCATCCTGCCCGGCGAGTCCTCGGACTCCAAGGCCCGCTCCCCGCTGGCCGGAACGGGCATCCGGGAGGGCGCCGAGCTCACCCACGTGGACGGCCGCCCGGTCGACCCGGTGACCGGCCCGTACCCGCTGCTGGGGGCGGCCGGCGGCACCACCGTGGAGCTGACGTTCCGGCCCGCGGAGGGCTCCGGCCGGGCCCGCCGGGTCGCCGTCGTCCCGCTCGTCGACGAACGGCCCCTGCGCTACCAGGACTGGGTGTCCAAACGGCGCGCGGTGGTCCGGGAGATCAGCGGCGGCCGGTGCGGCTACCTCCACATCCCGGACATGGGCGGCTCGGGATGGGCTCAGTTCAACCGCGACCTGCGGATGGAGATGTCCCGTCCGGCCCTGATCGTGGACGTGCGCGGCAACGCGGGCGGGCACATCAGCGAGCTGGTGGTGGAGAAGCTGACCCGCTCGATCCTCGGCTGGGACCTCACCCGGGGCGCCCAGCCGGTCTCGTACGCCTCCAACGCGCCCCGCGGTCCGATCGTCGCCCTGGCCGACGAGGCGACCGCCTCGGACGGGGACATGATCACCGCGGCCGTCAAGCTGCTGGGGCTCGGCCCGGTGGTCGGCCAGCGGACCTGGGGCGGGGTGGTGGGGATGACCGGCCGGCACACCCTCGGCGACGGAACGGTGATCACCGTGCCGATGAACGCGGCGTGGTTCCCGGAGTACGGCTGGTCGGTGGAGAACCACGGCGTGGAGCCGGACCTCGCGGTCCTGCGGACCCCGCTCGACTGGGCCGAGGGCCGCCACGCGCAGCTCGACGACGCGGTGCACCTGGCGCTGGAGCTGCTGGAGCAGGACCCGGCGGCGGTGCCGCCCGGCTACACGGGAGTACCGGACCTGCGCCGCCCGGAGCTGCCGCCGAGGCCGTAGCGGCGCGGTGGGCACGGGGAAGGGGCGCGGCCCGCGGGCCGCGCCCCTTCCGTCGGTCGGTCCGGTCGCGCCGCTACGCGCCGAAGCCGTCGTCGAAGACCTCGGCGGGACGGCGCCGCTCCGGCCGGGCGGGCGCGCCCGGGGCGTCCGGCGCCCGCTGCCCCGAACCCTCCGGGGATTCCTCGCGGGTGGGACCGGCTTCGGCGCCTGCGCGCTCGGCCAGTTGCCTCGCCTTCTCGTGGAACTGGTCTCTCAGGCCCATGGCGTACCTCCAGCGTGATGTCGGGGGGCTCGGGTGCGACCAGCCTGGCACGACCGGACGAACCTCGCACATCCGACAGTTCACGCTACGGCCTAGGGGCGTGCGGCCCGCTCCTGCTCGTCCGCGGCCCCGCCGGCCCCGACGAGTCCCTTCGAGACGGAGGCCAGCCGCGGCTCGAACCGCTTCATCTCGCGCTGCCCGACGGCCGCGATGATCCCCGGCAGGTAGCCGCGCACGCCCTGCATCCCGCGCAGCCACCACTGCGCGTACACGTGCGCCGAGCGCCGCTCGATGCCCGCCACGATCCGGTCGACGGCCGGCCCCAGCGGGTACGTGCGGTTCGACGGCCAGGGCAGCCGCTGGCGCAGCTCCCGCATCACGTCGTCCTGGTCGGCGCCGCGCACCATGTCGGTGTCGGTCCAGGACAGGTAGCCGACGCCGACCTTGACGCCCTTGTAGCCGACTTCGGCGCGCAGGCAGTGGGCGAAGGCCTCGACGCCCGACTTGGAGGCGCAGTACGCCGTCATCATGGGCGCCGGGGTGATCGCGGCGAGCGAGGCGATCTGCAGGAAGTAGCCGCGGCTCTCCGTCAGGACGGGCAGGAAGGCCCGCCCGGTGACGGCCCCGCCGATCAGGTTCACCTCGATCACCCGGCGCCAGGCGTCGGGGTCGGAGTCGGCGAACGGCCCGCCGGAGGCCACGCCCGCGTTCGCGACGACGATGTCGACCTTGCCGAAGCGCTCCTTGACCTCCTGCGCGACGCGGGCCATCGCGTCGTGATCGGTGACGTCCGCGTACCAGTGGGCGCTCTCGGTGTGCAGCCGTTCGGAGACCTCCTTGAGGGCTTCCGGCTCCAGTCCGACGAGCGCGATCTTCGCGCCGCGCGCCGAGAGCTTGCGGGCGAGCAGCTCGCCCACCCCGCGGGCCGCGCCGGTGACGACGGCGACCTGGCCTTCCAGACTCCTGCGGCTCACGGGGTCTTCTCCTTCTCTTCGGTGGGGAGGTACAGGGAGGTCAGTTCGCGCAGGACGCGGGTGACGGCTTCCGGGGCCTCGATCGGGGTCATGTGCCCGATCCCCGTGAGCTCGGTCAGCCCCACGCAGTCCGGGAGCGCGGCGGCGAGCCCCCGGGCGTGCACCACGGGGGTGAGCCGGTCGCTGGTACCGGCGACGACGGCGGTGGGCACGGTGAGCTGGGCGACGTCCGCGTCCAGGTCCAGCCCGGCCAGCACCTGGGACCAGTCACGGCGGACCCCCGAGGGGCAGGCGTGCACGATGCGGGCGCAGGCCTCGACCGCGTCGGGCGCGGAGCCGGGGGCCATGGTGGCGTACTTGAGGATCGCCCGGGCGACCGGCGTGACGGGCCCGAGCGGGGCGCGCGAGCCCAGCACCGCGCCGGTGATACGGGTCCGCGCGCGACCCGGGCGCAGCGGCATGACCCGCGACTCGGCGACCAGCCGGCCGCTGCCGGTGCTGCACAGCAGGGCGGCCGCGGCGTGCTCGGCGAACTCGGGCCGGCGGGCGGCCGCCATGACGGTCATCCCGCCCATGGAGTGCCCGGCGACGACCGCCCGCTCCCCGGCGGCCAGGGTGGCCTTCAGCACGGCCACGAGGTCGTCGGCGAGGGCGGTGGTGGTGCACGCGCGGGAGGCGGGACTGCGCCCGTGGCCGCGCTGGTCGTAGGCGATGACCCGGTGGTCCGTGGCCAACTCGCGGATCTGCGCGGCCCAGAAGGCCGTGGAGCAGGTCCAGCCGTGCGCCAGCACCACGGCCGGCGCGCCCTCCGGCCCGTGCACCTCGACGTGCAGGCGGGCCCCGTCGGCGGAGACGGCCTCCAGCTCCCGCCGCGCGGCGGGCGGGGCGTAGCGCCCGGTCGTGACGTGCGCGGTGCGGCTCACGCGGCCCCCTCCTCGGCGGTGGACGCGGCAGCGGGTCCCGGGGCGGGGGCGGACGCCGGGGCCCCGGCTGATGCGGGGGTCTCGGCGACGGCCGTGGCCGCCCGGCCCGGCCGGGACGCGGCCACGCCCCCGGACACGCCCGCCGGCACCGGCATCCGCTCCCGTCCCCGGTCACGGTCCTGGGCGCGGACGACCTCGTACTCGGCGAGGTCCACGGTCCGCGTCTCCTTGCGGAACTCCCCGGTCGTGCCCGGCCAGACGGTGGTGTTGCGGCCCTGGGCGTCCAGGTACCAGCTGGTGCAGCCGCCGGTGTTCCAGACCGTCCGCTCCATCCGCGCCTGGACGTGCCGGTTCCACTGGTTCACGGCGGAGGGCCTGGCCGCCAGCGCGACCTTCCCGCCCGCGCCGCCTCCGTCGAGGAGGGTCAACTGGCGCAGGTAGTCCGCCATGTAGTTCAGCTGGGACTCGATCATGAGGATCATCGAGCTGTTCCCCAGCCCGGTGTTCGGGCCGATGATCGTCATCCAGTTGGGGAAGCCCGCCGCCGTCGCGCCGCGCAGCGACTGCATCCCGTCCTTCCACTCGTCCGCGAGGGTCCTGCCCTCCGCGCCGACCACCCGGTCGGCGATCGGCATGTCCGTGACGTGGAAGCCGGTGCCGAAGACGATCGCGTCGACCTCGGTCTCGGTCCCGTCGGCGGCGACCAGCACCGAGCCGCGGATCTCCTTCAGGCCGGAGGCGACCAGGTCCACGTTGGGCCGGGCCAGCGCCGGGTAGTACTCGCTGGACAGCAGGATCCGCTTGCAGCCGATCCGGTACGAGGGCGTCAGCCTGGCCCGCAGCGCCGGGTCCTTGATGGAGCGGGCCATGTTGGCCTTGGCCAGCGCCTCGACGAGCCCGAGCTGGTTCGGCCGCTTGGTGAAGGCGCTGACCTGGAGCTCCCGGATCCCCCACAGCAGCCCGCGCCGCGCCGCGCGGGTGAAGGGCAGCTGGCGGTGCAGCCAGCGCTCCGCGGTGGAGATCGCCCGGTCGGTGCGCGGCATCACCCACGGCGGCGTCCGCTGGAAGAGCGTGAGCCGCTTCACGTCGGGGGCGATGGCGGGCACGATCTGGATGGCGGAGGCGCCGGTGCCGATCATGGCGACGCGCTTGCCGGCGAGGTCGTAGTCGTGGTCCCAGCGGGCCGAGTGGAAGACCTTCCCGGGGAACTCCGCGAGTCCCGGTATCTCCGGCATCTTCGGGTCGGACAGCGGTCCGGTGGCCGACACGACCACGTCGGCGGTCAGCTCCCCGGCGGCGGTCTCGATCTCCCAGTGCAGCTCCTCGGCGTCCCAGCGCATCATCCGCACCTCGGAATCGAGGCGGATGTGCCGGCGCAGCCCGAAGGTGTCGGCGACGTGCTCCAGGTACTCCCGGATGGCGGGCTGCCCCGAGAAGGTCCGCGGCCAGTCCGGGTTGGGCGCGAAGGAGAAGGAGTACAGGTGCGACGGGACGTCGCACGCGCACCCCGGATAACTGTTGTCGCGCCACGTCCCGCCGACCGACCCCGCCCGTTCCAGGACGACGAAGTCCGTGATCCCCTCGCGCCGCAGCCGTACGGCCGCCCCGAGACCGCCGAAGCCCGACCCGATCACCGCCACCCGTACGTGCTCACGCCGCCCGTTCTCGCGCTCGCCCATGCCCGCCGCCTCCGCTTCATCCGCAGTGCCTTGCCAGACCATCGCAACACTGCCAGCAATCACTGGCACAATCGGGAGGGTAGAGCAGCCCCGTACTCATGGGTAGGGGTCGCGCCCGGAAAGTTACCGCCGGTACGCCATAGGCTGCGCCTGTGGCGAAGGACGAGACGGAAGCGAAGACAGTGCGCGAGTACCGCACGGAGGAGCTGGCCGAGGCGGCCGGCATCCCCGTCCGCACCCTGCGCTTCTACCGCGAGCGCAAACTGCTCCCGCCACCCCGCCGCGAGGGCCGCATCGCCTGGTACGACGAGCACCACCTGGCCCGGCTGCGCACCGTCGCCGCCCTGTTGGAGCGCGGCCACACCCTCGGGGGCATCGCCGAACTGACCGCCGCCTTCGAGAGCGGCCGCGACGTCGGCCAACTGGGCGAGCTCCTCGGCATCGGCTGGTCGGAGGAGACCCCCGTCCGCCTGACGCCCGAGGCCCTCGCCGACTACTTCGAGGGCGAGGTCACCCCGGAGAACCTGGCGGCCTCCCTCGACCTCGGCTACCTCGCGACCGACGGCGAGGAGATCGTGCACGTGAGCCGGCGGCTGCTGGACGTCTCCTCGGCCCTGGTCCGCGAGGGGATCCCGCTCTCGGCCGTCCTGGAGACCGGCCGCCGGGTCCGCGAGCACGCGGACGCGCTGGCCGCCCTGTTCACCGAGCTGCTTTCGGCCCACACCCCGCAGGATGCCCTCCCGCGCCTGCGCCCGCTGGCGAAGAGCGTGGTGGAGGCGGAGCTGACGATGGCCATGGACCGCCTCCTGGCCGCGTCACCACCCCCTCCCGCGCCCTCCCCGGGCCCGGACCAGGCCCCGGACCCGGACCCGGACCAAGCCCCGGATCAGACCCCGAGCTGATAGACCACGGTCACCGGCGCGTGGTCGGACCAGCGCTCCGGGTGCGTCTCGGCCCGCTCGACGAAGGCCTTCACCGCCTTCGCGGCCAGCCCCTCGGTCGCGACCTGGAGGTCGATCCGCCAGCCGGCGTCGTTGTCGAAGGCCCGCCCCCGGTAGGACCACCAGGAGTACGGGCCCTCCGCGTCGGGGTGCAGCCCGCGCACGACGTCGACGTACCCGGCCTCCTCGTAGACCTTGCCCAGCCACTCCCGCTCCTCGGGGAGGAAGCCGGCGTTCTTGCGGTTGGTCTTCCAGTTCTTGAGGTCGGCCTCCCGGTGGCAGATGTTCCAGTCGCCGCAGACGACGACCTCGCGCCCGTCGGCGGCGGCCCGCACCCTGAGCTCCTGGAGGTAGGCGAGGAACTCGCCCATGAACCGGTACTTCTCGTCCTGCTTCGCGGTCCCCGCCTCGCCCGAGGGCAGGTAGAGGCTGGCGACGGTCACACCGGGGAAGTCCGCCTCGACGTACCGTCCGGAGGCGTCGAACTCGTCGCTGCCGAAGCCGACCCGCACCCGCTCCGGCTCGCGCCGGCTGTAGAGCGCGACCCCGGCCCGGCCCTTGACCGCGGCGGGCGCGAAGACGGTGTGCCAGCCCTCGGGCTCCCTGGCCCCGGCGGGAATCTGGCCCTCCTCGGCCCGCACCTCCTGGAGGCAGACGACGTCGGCGTCGGAGCCGGCGAGCCACTCCACGAAGCCCTTCTTCGCGGCGGCGCGGATCCCATTCACATTCACGGAGGTCACAGTGAGCATCCCTGCACGATAGCGGGATGCTTCCGTACGATATTCGAATGTCTCACGGGATGATCCAGCTCCGCGCCGTGCCCTACGACCACCCTGACGCGGTCGAACTCAACGACCGGGTCCAGCTCGAGTACCAGGAGCGCTACCAGGGTGAGGGCGACGTCACGTTCCTCGACCCGATGATGTTCGCCCCGCCGCGGGGCCTCTACCTCATCGCCTACGACCTCGCCGACGCCCCGATCGCCAGCGGCGGCTGGCGCAGCCAGGACGAGAACGACGAGGGGTACGCGGACGGCGACGCCGAGCTGAAGCGCATGTACGTCGTCCCCGAGGCCCGCGGCCTGGGCCTGGCCCGCCGCATCCTGACGGTCCTGGAGGAGGACGCCCGCACGGCGGGCCGCACCCGGATGGTGCTGGAGACCGGAGACCAGCAGCCGGAGGCGATAGCCCTCTACCTCTCCTCGGGTTACGCCCCGTCGGCGAAGTTCGGCCACTACCGCTTCCACGACTCCAGCCGCTGCATGACCAAACCCCTCGGCGCCTGACCCCACCGGGGCCCGCGCGCTCCGCCAGCCGCTCTCAGCGGCGCGCGCACGGCCTGCCCGGCACGCGGGCACCCGTCCCGGCCTGAACTCGGCAGGGGTGCGGGCCCTGTCGGCTTCGGCATCAACTGCCCCCGGAAACGACGAAGATCCCGTCCGATCTTTCGATCGGACGGGATCTCGTCACCGTTCCCGAGAGCTACTCGCGAACTGTCGTTTGTGGACCTGTGGGGATTTGAACCCCAGACCCCCTCGATGCGAACGAGGTGCGCTACCAGACTGCGCCACAGGCCCTTGCGACGTGTGAAACATTAGCATCCCCCCGCGGGTGCTCCAAAACCGGATTCGGGGAGCGTCCGCGCAGGTCCGCTCACTCGTTCGCGGCTCGCGGGCGCTCGTCGCTCTCGTACTGGTCGAACAGCGGCGTGCGCCCCCGCTCGCGGCCGCGGGGGCGCGGCGTGGTCGGGGTCTGCGCCGAGGCCTGCGCCGGGGGCTTGGGCTCCGGTGCCGGGGCGGCGGGCTGGGCGCGCAGGCGCGGCTCCGTCGGTTCGGCGGCGCTGGAGCGGGTCGAGCTCCAGGCGTCCGGGGCCGCGGGGCCGGTGGCGCGCGGGGCGACGGGCGCGGTCACGTACGTCGGCAGCGGGACCGGGACCGGCTCCCAGCTGTCACCGCGGGCGGGGCCGCGCTCGCGCTCGCGCTGCTGGTCCACCCACTCGGCGTGGTCGGTCTGTTCGACGAGCGCCCTGCGGCCGGCTTCTTGCGGGGAGACCGGTGGCGCAGGGTCCGCATCGCCGCCGGCGGCGGCCTCGGGCTCGCGGCGGCGGGGGCGGTTCTCGCGCAGGTGCCGTGCGGCGGCCTCGGCGCGGCGCCGGTCCATCGTGAACTCGTAGCGCCGCCGCTCCTGGACCCGCAGGTGCATGATGTACGCGCTCAGCAGGAAGGCCGGGACGGCGGGGGCCCAGAGCAGTCGCAGGCCACCCACCGCGGCGACGATCGCGCCCAGGGTGAAGACGAGGAACAGCAGCGCGGTGGTGCGCCGGCGGCGGGCCAGGACCTGGAGGCGCTGCTCGCGCCGGGCACGCTCCGCACGCTGCTCGCGCTGTTCGCGCTCGGCCGCGGCCGGTCTCGGCTCCGACCTGGTCGGGGGCACGACGAAGGCCCGGGCGTCGGCGTCCACGGATTCGATCTTCTCCGTGGCGGCGTCCGGGTCCGCGCGGGCCTGGGGCTCCGCCTCCTCGTCACCGCGCTCACGCAGTCCCTTGGCGTAACGGCGCTCCATTCCCGCCCGGCCGGAAAGCAGCCGAATGGCAGTGGAGAAGCGTTCCGTCGGACGGGCTTCGTTCAGCTCGTCCTGCCTCCGGAGCCACATGGGCACCAAGTAGGCGGCCCAGGCCCCGACAATGACTGCGTAGATGAGGCCGCTGCTGCTCACACCTCATACCGTAGAGGGGCCGGACCGACGGGATCGGCCAATCGGGCCGGTGTGTCGCACGATCTCGCTGATATCACGGACTTTTTTTGTGATTCTTCGGATCAGGTTATGGGCGAATCGGTTCAGTGGCCCTTAATTCGAACAGCTATTCGGTTTTCGAGGGGCGTCCGTTCGGGGCGGCTCACACTCCCGAGTTCCCCGGTCCGGGATATCTATTTCGACGGGCTCTCCGGATGCCGGGCCCGGTGCCACCGGCGCAGCAGCCCGTCCGGGACCTCCTCCACGGTGACCGCGTACACGAGGTGGTCGCGCCAGGCCCCGTCGATGTGCAGGTAGCGCGGGCGCAGCCCCTCCTCGCGCAGGCCGAGCTTCTCCACGACCCGGCGGCTCGGCCCGTTCTCCGGGCGGATGCACACCTCGATCCGGTGCAGCCCGACCCGGCCGAAGCAGTGGTCCACCGCGAGCGCGACCGCCGTCGGCATCACGCCGCGGCCCGCGACCTCGCGGTCCACCCAGTAGCCGACGTGGCCCGCGCACATCGAGCCCCAGGTGATGCCTGCGACCGTCAACTGCCCGACGAGCCGGCCCTGGTACTCGATGACGAAGGGCAGCATCCGGCCCGCGTTCGCCTCGGCCCGCAGGTGGCGCACCATCTGGCGGTACGTCGGCCGCTGGACCACCGGCCCCCACGGGGCGGGCGGCGGGATGGTCGCCTCCCACGGCCGGAGCCACTCGCGGTTGCGGCGGTTGACCTCGCGCCAGGCCTTCTGGTCCCGCAGCTTTATCGGCCGGAGCGTGACGTCGCCGTCCGCCAGGACCACCGGCCAGGTGGGGCCGTTCAGCTCGTGCTCCCGGAGGGTCCCGCCGGTCTGGGGTGGTCGCCGCCGCGGATCTGGTCAACGGCGTGCACGAGGATCCGGGACAGGACGGCGACGCCGTCCTTCACCCCGCCCGTCGAGCCCGGCAGGTTGACGATCAGGGTGTGTCCGGCCACGCCCGCCAGGCCCCGCGACAGGGCCGCGGCGGGGACCTTCGCCAGGCCCTCCGCGCGGATGGCCTGCGGGATGCCCGGGATCTCGTAGTCCAGCACCCGCGCGGTGGCGTCCGGGGTGCGGTCGGTCGGCGAGATGCCGGTGCCGCCGGTCGTGAGGACGACGTCGTATCCGGCGGCCACGCCCTCGCGGAGCGCCTGCTCGACGGGGTCGCCGTCCGGGACGACCCGCGGGCCGTCCACCGCGAAGCCGAGCTCCTCCAGTGCCGCGGCGAGCAGCGGCCCGCCCCGGTCGGGGTAGACGCCCTGCGAGGCCCGGTTGGAGGCCGTGACCACCAGGGCCCGCAGCGGTGCGGGGGCGGTCTCGGGTTCGGTCTCCGCGGGCGCCGCGGGCACGGCGTGCAGGTGGCTGTGGACCTCGCCGCCGCGCGGGGCGTTCACGCGCGCGCCCAGTCGCCGGACTTGCCGCCGGTCTTCTCCTCCACCCGGACGTCCGTGATGACGGCGCCCTTGTCGACGGCCTTGACCATGTCGATGACGGTCAGTCCGGCGACCGCGACGGCGGTGAGCGCCTCCATCTCGACGCCCGTGCGGTCGGTCGTCTTGACGGTGGCCAGGATCTCGACGGCGTCGTCGGCGACCCTCAGGTCCACCGTGACGCCGGAGACGGCCAGCGGGTGGCAGAGCGGGATCAGGTCGGGGGTCTTCTTGGCGCCCATGATCCCGGCGATCCGCGCGGTGGCGAGCGCGTCCCCCTTGGGGACGCCCTCGCCGCGCAGCAGCTCGATCACCCGGGGGGAGACGAGCACCCGTCCACTGGCGCGGGCCGTCCGGGCGGTGACGTCCTTCCCGGAGACGTCGACCATCCGGGCCGCCCCGGCCTCGTCGATGTGGGTCAGCCTGCTCTGCGTACTCATAGCTCTGCGCGCCGCTTCCGTCCGGGCCCCCGGGGGGCCTGTGTGATGCAACACGCTACCCGCACCCGCCGCACTTCAGCCGAGCAGGACCACTTCCAGCTCGGCCCCGGGCTCCACGGAGGTGACGTCCTCCGGTACGACGATCAGGGAGTCGGCGTGCGCCAGCGCGGCGATCAGGTGGGAGCCCGATCCGCCGACCGGGCTGACCGTGCCGTTCTCGGCGTCGTAGGCGCCGCGCAGGAACTGGCGGCGGCCGGCCGGGGAGCCGATCGCCTTGTCGGCGGTGAGCACCGCGCGCACGCTGGGGCGGCTGACCCCGGCCTCCGGGAGGCCCATGAGCGTACGGATCGCGGGGCGCACGAACAGCTCGAAGGAGACGTAGGAGGAGACGGGGTTGCCGGGCAGCGCCAGCAGCGGGGTGTGGTCCGGGCCGATGACGCCGAAGCCCTGCGGCTTGCCGGGCTGCATGGCGAGCCTGCGGAAGTCGATGCCGGCGCCGTGGACGCCGTCCTCGCCGGTGGCGACGGAGGTCAGCGCCTCCTTCACCACGTCGTACGCCCCGACGCTGACCCCGCCGGTGGTGACCAGAAGGTCGGCGCGGATCAGCTGGTCCTCGATGGTGGAGCGCAGGGTGTCGGCGTCGTCCGCGACGGCGCCGACCCGGTAGGCGATGGCGCCCGCGTCCCGGGCCGCGGCCGCGAGCGCGAAGCTGTTGGAGTCGTAGATCGTCCCGGGGGTCAGCGCCTCGCCGGGCTGGACGAGCTCGCTGCCGGTGGACAGGACGACCACGCGGGGGCGCGGCCGGACCCGGACGGTGCCCCGTCCGATCGCGGCCAGCAGGGCGATCTGCGGCGGACCGAGGACGGTGCCGGACGCCAGGGCCAGGTCACCGGCCTGTACGTCACTGCCGCGCGCCCGGACGTGCGCCCGCGCCTCGGCGGCCCGGTGCACCCGTACCTCGCCGCCCGCGCGCTCGGGTGCGGAGCTGGCCGGGGTCATGCCGGAGGCGGCTCCGCCGCCCGTGCCGCCGTCGGTCCACTCGACCGGTACGACGGCTTCCGCACCGGGCGGCAGCGGGGCGCCGGTCATGATCCGCGCGGCCTGGCCGGGGCCCACGGTGGGCAGCTCGCCGCTGCCCGCCGCGACGTCCCCGATGACCGTCAGCACCGCCGGGAACTCCTCGCTGGCACCCTGGACGTCGACCGTGCGGACGGCGTAGCCGTCCATGGAGCTGTTGTCGAAGGGCGGGAGGGCGACGGGCACGGTGACGTCCTCGACCAGGACACAGCCCTGGGCGTCCAGCAGCTGGAGCTCGATGGGCTCCAGCGGCCGGACGGTGGCGAGGACGTCCGCGAGGTGCTCGTCCACCGACCAGAGGCGCTGCTCGCGCCGGTCCTGCCCGGTGTCCTGCGGTGCGGAACTGCTCAAGGTCCTACATCTCCTCCGTGACGTAACGGTGAAGCCAGGTGCGGAACTCCGGGCCCAGGTCCTCACGCTCGCACGCGAGGCGGACGATGGCCCGCAGGTAGTCCCCGCGGTCCCCGGTGTCGTAGCGGCGGCCCCGGAAGACCACGCCGTGCACCGGGCCGCCGATGGTCTCGTCGGCGGCCAGCTTCTGCAGGGCGTCGGTGAGCTGGATCTCCCCGCCGCGGCCCGGCTCGGTCTCCCGCAGTATGTCGAAGATCGCGGGGTTGAGGACATAGCGTCCGATGACCGCGTAGTTGCTGGGCGCGTCCGCGGCGTCCGGCTTCTCGACGAGGCCGGTGACGCGGACCACGTCCTCCTCGTCGGTGGCCTCGACGGCGGCGCAGCCGTAGAGGTGCACGCTGGCGGGGTCGACCTCCATCAGCGCGACGACGGTGCCGCCGGTGCGGGCGTAGATGTCGGCCATCTGGCGGAGCAGCGGGTCACGGGGGTCGATGAGGTCGTCGCCGAGCAGGACGGCGAAGGGCTCGCGGCCGACGTGCGGCTCGGCGCAGAGGACGGCGTGGCCGAGTCCGCGCGGGTCGCCCTGGCGGACGTAGTGCATGGTGGCCAGGTCGCTGGACTCCTGCACCTTCTTGAGCCGGTCGTCGTCGCCCTTGGCGGTGAGGGCGGATTCCAGCTCGTAGTTGCGGTCGAAGTGGTCTTCCAGCGCGCGCTTGTTACGCCCCGTGATCATGAGTACGTCGTCCAGCCCGGCCGAGACGGCTTCCTCGACCACGTACTGGATGGCCGGCTTGTCCACGACCGGGAGCATTTCCTTCGGAGTCGCCTTGGTCGCCGGGAGGAACCGAGTACCGAGGCCCGCAGCCGGGATGACGGCCTTTTTGATCACGGGGTGCAACATAGTCATGGGCGGAACGATAGTGGGTCCAGCCGAACGTCAGGCCGGATCACGGTCGCAATCATCGTATATGTCCATCTTCACAAGGATATTTGAGTCACCAGTGGCAGAGAACCCTCCCTCCCCCGCCGCGAAGGCCGTGCTGCGCCGGGAACTCCTCGCCGCCCGCCGGGCCTTGTCCCCCGGCGACCGCGCCGCGGCGGCCCGCGCGCTCGCCCGGTCCGCCCTCGCCCTGCCCGAACTGGCCGGTGCCCGTACGGTCGCGGCGTACGTCTCCGTCGGCGCCGAGCCCGGCACCCGCGAACTGCTCGACGCGCTGCGCGCCGCCGGCAAGCGGGTGCTGCTGCCCGTCCTGCTGCCCGACAACGACCTCGACTGGGGCGCGTACGGGGGCCCCGGCTCCCTCGCCGGGGCCGAGCACCCGGGGAAGATGCGGCTGCTGGAACCGGCCGGGCCCCGGCTCGGCCCGGACGCCGTCACCGGGGCGGACGCCGTACTGCTCCCCGGGCTGGCCGTGGACCGGCGCGGCATGCGGCTCGGCCGCGGCGGCGGCTCGTACGACCGGGTGCTGGAGCGGCTGGAGCGTGCCGGGGCGCACCCCGCGCTGGTCGTGCTCCTCTACGACGACGAGGTGGTCGCGCGGGTCCCGGAGGAACCGCACGACCACCCCGTTCAGGCCGTCGCCACCCCGTCGGGGGTGCGCCGTTTCGGCTCCGACCGCTAGGAGCCCGCGGGCTTCAGGGTCAGGGTGTCCACCGTCGCCTTGTCCACGGCTTCCCTGCCGTAGGGCCACTCCAGCAGCTCGCCCTTGGCCCACATCGTCGTCTGGTCGGTGTAGTTGCCGTGGTACGCGTGCCCCGAGGCCCCGGTCAGGTTGATCCAGCGGGACTTGTCCAGGTCGTTGAGGTTCACGACCATCCGCATCGACGGCACCCAGGTGACCCCGTAGCCGCCGGAGGCGTTCCAGCCGGTCGCGTTGACGGTGGCCTCACCGCCGCCCAGGTTCCACGGGCCGCGGTTGAGGAGCCACTGCATGAAGCCGGGGCCCTCGGTGCCGATCGTCTGGTTCTTCAGCGTCAGCTGGTGCAGCCGGCCCCAGGTCCAGCTGGACTGGTCCTTGCCGAGCTTGGCGGTCAGCTCCCAGCGGGCGTCCTCCATGGCGCGCGCGAAGATCTCGTCACGGCTGGTGGCCGCCGGCTCCCTGCGGGTCGCGGGCGCCGTCCACCACGGCGACTTCTCCTCCTTCACCAGGCGGCGCACCACCTCGAACCAGCGGTCGCCGCCGTCGGGCTGCGCCGATACGGCGTCGCGGGCGCCGCACTCGCGGACGGTCTCGGCCAGGTCGTCGGCCGGGCCGGTGCCGTTGCCGCGCACGTTCATGCAGCTGCCCTCGATGCGCAGCTCCTTCGGCAGCTTGTCGCCGAAGGACAGCTTGAGGATGTTGCGCCAGACCGCGTTGAAGTAGGCGGCGGCCGCCGAGTCGGGCTCCTGGGTGTAGTTCCAGCCCTCCAGGAGCTTCTGGGCGGAGCGCACGTCCGGGTCGGACACCTCGATCTTGGCGAGCATCGGGGTCAGCAGCGCGGCGATCTCGCTGCTGTTGTCCATCTGCATGGTGCGCATGTCGTCGGTGGAGATCTTCCCGTTGTCCTTGATCTTCGCCTCGATGAGGTCGTTGATCCGCTGACTGCGGGCGCCGTAGCCCCAGTCCGTGGTCAGCAGGTTCGGG
This sequence comes from Streptomyces sp. NPDC058701, assembly GCF_042715295.1. Lineage (NCBI taxonomy): Bacteria > Bacillati > Actinomycetota > Actinomycetes > Kitasatosporales > Streptomycetaceae > Streptomyces > Streptomyces sp. NPDC058701. The sequence continues at coordinate 117,849 of NZ_JBHXSY010000015.1, forward strand.
TACTTGCCGGCGCCGGTGCCGGTCTCCACGACGGCCTGGTTGGCGGTGACGATGTAGCCGCGGGACGGGTTGTAGTCCCAGGGCAGCTCGCTCTGCGGGATGTAGCCCGTGCCGCCGTCCTTGCCGCCCTTCCAGGCGAACTTGGAGTCCCAGCCGGCGGCGGGCATGCGGCCGTCGTTCTGGCCGCGGAGCGGGATGCGGCCCGGGGCCTGGTAGCCGATGTTGCCCTTGGTGTCGGCGTAGATCAGGTTCTGCGAGGGGACCTCGAAGTCGGCGGCCGCCTGGCGGAAGGAGGCGAAGTCCTTGGCCCTGTTCAGCTTGAAGACCGCGTCCATCGACTTACCCGGGTCCAGGGCCGTCCAGCGCAGGGCGACGGCGTAGCCGTTGCCGCGGTCCGGGGCGGCGCTGCTGACGGGGGCGCGGGCGCCGACCGTACCGAGCTCGTCGCTGCGGTCGGAGATCAGCGGTCCGTTGTTGGTGGTGCGGACGGTGATCTTCTTGCTGGCGCCGCCGGCGACCTTGATGACCTCTTCCCGGGTGGCGAAGGGGAGCACCTTGTTGTCGTAGACGTAGCCCTCGGGCTTGACCTGCTCCAGGTAGAGGTCGGTGACGTCCGCGCCCAGGTTGGTCATGCCCCAGGCGATGTCCGCGTTGTGGCCGATGACCACGCCGGGCATGCCCGAGAAGGTGTAGCCGGCCACGTCGTACTGGCACTGGGCCGAGGCGGCACGGCAGTGCAGGCCCATCTGGTACCAGACCGAGGGCAGCTGCGGGGACAGGTGCGGGTCGTTGGCGAGGAGCGGCTTGCCGGTGGTCGTGTGCGCGCCCGAGATGACCCAGGAGTTCGAGCCGATGCCGCTGCCGTTGGGGCCGAGGATCGCGGGGATCTCGTCCAGGGTCTTGGCGAGGGCGGTCAGCTGGGTGTTCAGGCCGACGGTCGCGCCCTGGGCGGCGGCGTTGCCGGCGAGGCCGGTGGCCGTGCCCGTACCGGTGGCGGCGCCCGGGGCCGCGGAGGCCTGCGATCCGTTGGCGCCCGAGCCGCCGGTGCCGGTCCCGGTGCCCGAAGCGCCGGAGCCGCTGCCCGCGGCGCCCTGGGGGGTGTACTTGCCGTTGTCGGTCTTGCCGCCCTCGACGATCGCCTTGTTCCGGCCGAAGGGGTAGGGCGGGTAGAGGTCGTCGATCTGCGCCTGCGTGAGCTTGCCGGACATCAGCGCGCGGTCGATCTCGTCCTGCATGTTGCCGCGCAGGTCCCAGGCCATCGCCTTGAGCCAGGCCACCGAGTCGACCGGCGTCCACTGCTCGGGCCGGTAGTCCCCGCTGAGCCCCAGGGCCGCGTGCTCGACGGAGAGGTCCTTGCCGGACTTCCCCTTCAGGTACGCGTTGACACCGTCGGCGTAGGCCTGCAGGTTCTTCTTCGCCTCGTCCGAGAGCTTGGCGTCGTACTCGGCCTGCGCGACCTGGCGCCAGCCGAGCGTGCGCAGGAAGGCGTCCGTCTCGACCTGGCCGGAGCCGAACATCTCCGACAGCCGGCCGGAGGTCATGTGACGGCGTACGTCCATCTCCCAGAACCGGTCCTGCGCGTGGACGAAGCCCTGCGCGCGGAAGAGGTCCGAGTCGCTGTCCGCGTAGAGCTGGGGGATGCCGTGGGCATCGCGTTTGACGTCGACGGTCCCGGCCAGGCCGGGCACGTCGAGGGAGCCGGTGGTCTGGGGGAAGGAGGCGCGCACGCTGTTCACGCCCCAGTACGCCCCGTAGCCGAGGCCCGCGAGGAGAGCCAGGACCAGAACGAGCACGATCAGACGGGCGCGTCGCCCCTTCTTCTTGGCGGGAGGAGCGGATTCGTTGGCGGGCATCGCTGTCCTTAGAGGGGCAGGGTGGTCCTGGGAGTGCTGGGAGCAACCATAGGCGCAGGACCCCGTTCGTTGATCCGCCAGGGGTCGGGCTGCCGAGGACAGGGGCGAGCGGGCGTTTCACAATGTGAGTATCACGTCAAGAAAGCGTCAAAGATTAGGTAAGGTAACGAAGTACTTGTCGACGCGCCGCGGGAGCAACGATCCGCCGTGCGCTTTGAGGAAAGGGCCGCCCGCTGACTGTCCACGATCTCAATGAGCTCCTGCTGGTCTGCTCGCTCGTGCTGCTCATCGCCGTGGCGGCGGTGCGCGTCTCCTCGCGCAGCGGCCTTCCCAGCCTGCTCATCTACCTCGGCATAGGCATCGCGATAGGCCAGGACGGCATCGGCAACGTCGTATTCGACAACGCCGAGCTGACCCAGGTCATCGGCTATGCCGCGCTCGTCGTGATCCTCGCCGAGGGCGGTCTGGGCACCAAGTGGAAAGAGATCAAACCCGCCCTGCCGGCAGCGATCGTGCTGTCGCTGCTGGGCGTCGCGGTCAGCGTGGGGGTGACCGCGGCGGGGGCGCACTATCTCGTCGGACTCGAATGGCGCCAGGCCCTGCTGATCGGCGCGGTCGTCTCCTCGACCGACGCGGCGGCCGTCTTCTCGGTCCTGCGCAAGGTCCCGCTGCCGTCACGGATCACCGGCGTCCTGGAGGCCGAGTCCGGCTTCAACGACGCCCCCGTGGTGATCCTGGTGGTGGCCTTCGCCACCGTCGGACCCGTGGACGAGTGGTACGTCCTCCTCGGCAAGATCGCGCTGGAGCTGACGATCGGCGCGCTCATCGGCCTGACAGTCGGCTTCCTGGGCGCGTACGGCCTGCGGCACGTGGCCCTGCCCGCCTCCGGCCTCTACCCGATCGCGGTGATGGCGATCGCGGTCGCGGCGTACGCGGCCGGCGCGATGGCGCACGGCTCCGGCTTCCTCGCCGTCTACCTGGCGGCCATGGTGCTGGGCAACGCCAAGCTCCCGCACTGGTCGGCCACCCGGGGCTTCGCGGACGGGCTCGGCTGGATCGCGCAGATCGGCATGTTCGTCCTGCTGGGCCTGCTGGTCACCCCGCACGAGCTGGTCCACGACTTCTGGCCCGCCGTGATCATCGGGCTGGTCCTCACGATGGTGGCGCGGCCACTGGAGGTCTTCCTCAGCCTGATGCCCTTCCGGGTGCCGTGGCAGGAGCAGGCCCTGATGTCATGGGCCGGCCTGCGCGGCGCCGTCCCCATCATCCTGGCGACCATCCCCATGGTGTCCGGGATCGAGGGCAGCGACCGCGTCTTCAACATCGTCTTCGTGCTGGTCGTCGTCTACACCCTGGTGCAGGGGCCGACCCTGCCGTGGCTGGCGCGCAAGCTGGAGCTCGGCGACAGCGACGAGGCCGCCTCCGATCTCGGCATCGAGTCGGCGCCGCTGGAGAAGCTGCGCGGTCACCTGCTGTCGTTCGCGATCCCGTCGGCCTCGCGGATGCACGGCGTCGAGGTGAGCGAGCTGCGGCTGCCGCCCGGGGCGTCGGTGACGCTGGTCGTCCGGGACGCGAAGAGCTTCGTACCGGCGCCGTCCACCGTGCTTCGGCGCGGGGACGAGCTGCTGGTGGTGGCCACCGATCCGGTCCGGGACGCGGCCGAGGCGCGGCTGCGGGCGGTGGCCAAGGGCGGCAAGCTGGCGGGATGGCTCGGGACGGGCGGCGGGACGGCTCGGCACTGAGGCCGGACACCGTCCGGAAAACGGCGCTCGGCGTCCGCATTCCGATGGATCTTCGTACGAGTTTGAATTAGAGCGACGTTCTAATTCGCCATTTCCGGGGGTGTGTGGGGTGTTTTGCCCGCGTTTTAGGGGCTCCTACCTGCAAAGTTTCCGTTAATCGCAGGTGAAGCCCCGCCCTGTCGCCGGAATCACAGGGCGTGATGGCCGCATTCCCTGTACGATGAAGGCACACCACATCGAACCAACTCTGCCTGACGCAGAGCTGGCGCGACCGCAAAGCGGCCGTGGCACCCTCCCGCAGTGGGCGCCCAGGTATCACTCGGTATTGCGCAAGAGGACAGCTCTCGGGGCTCCCACATGTACGGGTGCGGTCGCTCACGAGGCGGCGCATCGTCCGCAGACGGGGAGTTCTACCAGGCAGCGGAAAGGCCAGGCCGTGACATCCGCGGTCACGACCGACACGTCCGCCCGCCCCGGCTACGGACAGCTCCTGCGCACGCCCGGCGCCCTCGGTTTCCTGCTTCCCGGCTTCGCCGCCCGCCAGCCCTTCGCCATGCTGATCATCGGCATCGTGCTGCTGGTCCAGCACACCACCGGCTCGTACGGGGACGCCGGCATCGTCGCCACCGTCACCGGTGTGTCCATGGCCCTCTTCGCCCCCCAGATGGGCAAGCTCGCCGACCGCCGCGGCCAGCGCGCCGTCCTGGTCCCCGTCGTCTTCGTGCACGCCGCCGCCATCGGCGCCCTGACCGCGCTCGCCCTGCTGGGCGCGCCGATGTGGGCGCTGGCGCTGGCCGCCGTACCGGCGGGTGCCTCCGTACCGCAGGTCGGGCCGATGGTCCGGGCCCGCTGGGCCGCCAAGCTGGAGGGCTCCCCGCTGCTGCCGACCGCGGCCGCGTTCGAGTCCGTCACCGACGAGCTGACCTTCGTCGTCGGCCCGGTGCTCGCGACCTTCCTGTGCACCACGATCCACCCCTCCGCCGGCCTGATCGCCGAGGCGTCCCTGACGCTGCTCGGCGGCCTGCTGTTCGCCGCCCAGCGCGGTACCCAACCCAAGCCCGCCCCGCGGCTCGCGAGCGGCGAGAAGCACGTCTCGGCACTGTCCATCCCCGGTCTGCGCGTCCTGGTCATCGCCTTCGTCGGGATCGGCGCCGTCTTCGGCGGCATGCTGATCTCGCTCGCCGCGTTCTCCAACGAGATCGGCAACCCGGGCGCCAACGGCCTGCTGTACGGCGTCTTCGCCGGCGGCAACATGATCGCGGGCATCGCCTGCGGCACGATCGCCTGGAAGATCGGCCCGCGCCGCCGGCTGATCCTCGGCTACGTCGGCCTCACCGCCGCCGCGTCCGTCCTGTGGGCCGCGAACTCCGCGGTCCTGCTGGGCGCGCTCGGCCTGGTCGTCGGCCTGTGCATCGCCCCCGCCCTGATCACCGGCTACACGATGATCGAGCAGCTGGTCCCGGCCTCCGCCCGGACCGAGGCGTTCACCGCGCTGACCGGCGCGGTCGCCCTGGGCCAGGCCGCCGCCGTCACCGTCGCGGGCCGGCTGACCGACGCGTACGGCTCGGCCGCCGGGTTCCTCGTGCCGATGGCCGCCACCGCCCTCGCGCTGGTCGTCCTGCTGGCCCTGCGGGGCAAGCTGGCGCCGAAGGCCCCGAGCCTGATCGTGAACTCGTCGTCGGACGCGGCCTCGCCGAAGGCGACGTCCCCGAGCGTGACGTCGCCGAACACGACGTCGTCGAACACGGCAGCGTCGAACACGGCGTCGCGCACGTCCCCGTCGGCCGCCCGGAACCGGGTGAACGAGCGTGGGATCGGTCACCGCGTGCCGGTGACGGTGGACTGATCGGCCGGAATACGTCACCATGGAGCGTCGTTAGCACTCATTGAGTGAGAGTGCCAGGAGGAAATTCGTGCCGACCTACCAGTACCAGTGCACCGAGTGCGGTGAGGGCCTTGAGGCCGTGCAGAAGTTCACCGATGACGCACTGACCGTGTGCCCGAGCTGTGACGGACGCCTGAAGAAGGTGTTCTCCGCGGTCGGCATCGTCTTCAAGGGTTCCGGTTTCTACCGGAACGACAGTCGCGGCTCTTCGTCGAGCAGCACCCCTGCCTCGAAGCCGGCCTCGACCCCGTCGTCCACGACGACGACCGCGGCGTCCGCTCCTGCCGCTTCGTCCTCCACGGCGTCGTCGAGTGCGAGCAGCAGCTCCACCTCGGCCGCCTGACAGCTGTCGCGAGACCCCGCCGCCCACCGGGCAGCGGGGTCTTCCGCATGCCCGGCTAGGGTGACCGCATGGTGAACGCAGAGATCGGTGTCATCGGCGGCTCGGGCTTCTACTCCTTCCTGGAGGACGTCTCCGAGGTCCGGGTGGAGACCCCGTACGGACCCCCCAGCGACTCCCTGCACATCGGCGAGCTGGCCGGCCGCCGGGTCGCCTTCCTCCCCCGGCACGGCAGCGGACACACCGTCCCGCCACACAAGATCAACTACCGGGCCAACCTGTGGGCGCTGCGCTCGGTCGGCGTGCGCCAGGTGCTCGGCCCGTGCGCGGTCGGCGGCCTGCGGGCCGAGTACGGTCCGGGCACGCTGCTCGTTCCCGACCAGCTGGTCGACCGTACGAAGGCCCGGGCGCAGACGTTCTTCGACGGGGAGCCGCTGCCCGACGGCAGCGTGCCGAACGTCGTCCACACCACCTTCGCCGACCCGTACTGCCCGGTCGGCCGCTCGGTCGCCCTGGCGGCGGCCCGGGGGCGCGACTGGGAGCCGGTGGACGGCGGCACCATGGTCGTCGTCGAGGGGCCCCGCTTCTCCACGCGCGCCGAGTCCCGGTGGCACGCGGCGGCCGGCTGGTCCGTGGTCGGCATGACGGGCCACCCGGAGGCGGTCCTGGCCCGTGAGCTGGGGCTCTGCTACACCTCCATGGCGCTGGTCACGGACCTCGACGCGGGAGCCGAGACCGGGGAGGGCGTGTCCCACACGGAGGTCCTGAAGGTGTTCGGCGAGAACGTCGGCCGCCTGCGCGAGGTCCTCTTCGACGCGGTGGCGGCCCTGCCGACGACGGAGTCGCGGGCCTGCCTGTGCACGCACGCGCACGACGGGTGGGACCTGGGGATCGAGCTGCCGTAGGACGGGGCGGGGGCCGGGCCGGCTGCGGGGAATCGGACGGTGACGCCGTCCGGGGCGGCGGGCGCGGGGTGACCCGTGGGGGTGACGCGGTTGTCCACAACCAGAGGGCCGTCCACAGGCCGGAGCGGGTTTCCGCGGGAGGCCGGATCGTGGGACGGGTCCGGACGCCCGGTCCGGACCTCGCAACCCGTTCAGCTCGGTGGTGGTCCTCATGTCCCTCGTTCCTCCGGCCTCTTCGCCTCTTCCTCGGCTTTCCCCGGGTCCGTCGCTCTTCCCTTCGCCGGGCGCGCCGACGTGTCCCCCCACGTATCCGCCCGCGCGCCCGGTTCCGGCCTTCCCGCCGCTGCGGGTGGGGCGGGGCGGGTACCGGCTGGGCCGGGCCGTGCGGCGCAGGCGGCGGGCCGCCGCTGCCGGGTTGGCCGTCGTCGCGGCGGCCCTGGCCGTGGGCGGCACCGAGGCGCAGGCCTCGCGCGGCGCCGCGCCACCGGTGGTGAAGGCCGCGCCGGCGGCCGTGCGGCTGGTGTCGGCGCCGGTGCGCATCGCGGACGCGGCGACCGTGCGGCTCCTGCGGCCCGGGGACCGCGTCGACGTGGTGGCGGCGGAGCGCGCGGGACCGCCCAGGGTGGTGGCCGCGGGGGCGCGCGTCGCCGACGTGCCCGCGCCCCAGGAGGGTGCGGGGGACGGCGGGGCGCTGGTGGTCCTGTCCGTACCGCGGGACACGGCGCGGGCCCTCGTGGGGGCGGGAGCCACGGCCCGACTGGCGGTGACGTTGTGCTGATTCGCACAGGCGCGCAGTCAAGTCACCTTGAGGTGCGCCCCGATTGGACAGGCCGGGTCCGGACTGCCGTAGCTTTCGGAACCGTTGGCTCCGTAATCGGCACATGTGAAGAAAGGCTCAGTGGTGAGCGAGAAGAAGAAGGAGAGCGTCCTGGCGGGCTTCAAGGCCTTCCTGATGCGCGGCAACGTGGTCGACCTGGCGGTCGCGGTGGTCATCGGCGCCGCGTTCACGAACATCGTGAACTCCATCGTCAAGGGGATCATCGGACCGCTGGTCGGCGCGATCGGCACCAAGAACCTCGACGTCTACAAGTCGTGTCTCAAGGACCCGTGCGGCATCGACGGGAACGGACAGCCGACGGGTGTCGAGATCCTCTGGGGCTCGGTCCTCAACGCGGCGCTCACCTTCGTGATCACCGCAGCGGTCGTCTACTTCCTGATGGTGCTGCCGATGGCGAAGTACCTCGCCAAGGTGGAGGCGCGCCGCAAGGCCAAGGAGGGTGTCAAGGAGACCATGGAGATCACCGAGCTGGAGGTCCTCAAGGAGATCCGCGACACCCTGGTCTCCCAGCGCGTCAACGGCGGGGGCACCGGCCCCGCGCGCACGGGTCCCACGGTCACGGGTCCCGCGGGGTCGCGCGACGCCTTCTAGGCGGCCCGGGCGCAGGGGCCCCCGGAGGGGCTCAGATGTGGTGCGGGGGCTTCTCGTCGAGGAAGCGGGCCAGGTCGGCCGCGCCTCCGCCGGCGGGCGGCCGCTCGCCCCAGCCGCGGTCGGTGTCGTCCGAGGACTGCTGGTCCAGCGGGTCGTCGAAGACCAGCCGCGGCTTCGGCCGGGGCGCGGCGCCGGTCGGCGACGGCTCGGCAGGCTGCGGGGACGGCTGGGGGAAGTGCGGGTCGGAGGCGGGGGCGGGGCTCATGCCTCCAGGGTACGGCCGCCCCCTCCTCCTCCCCGGGTCCCGGACCCGGGCCCGCTCAGCTGGGGGCTTCCGCGCCCTTGCGGGCGTAGAACCACCAGCACACCGCGAGGCACGTGGCGTAGAAGGCGATGAAGATCCACAGGGCGTTGGTGACCGCCATCGCGGCGAACATCGCCGGGATGAAGAAGAAGCCGTAGGCGGCGATCGCCGAGGAGAAGCCGGTGACGGCGCCGGACTCCATCTCCGACTGCCTGAGCGCGGCGGCCTGCGCCTCCGGTCCCTTGCCCTCGGCCTCCCGCATGTGCTGGTCCCGGAAGATCACCGGAATCTGCCGGAAGGTCGAGCCGTTGCCGAGGCCGGAGAAGGCGAAGGCCGCGAGGAAGCCGATGAAGAAGGCCCAGAAGCTGCCCGGGTCACCGCCGGAGGGCAGGGCGTAGACCACCACGACCAGCGCGGCGGCCATGCCCACGAAGGACAGCATGGTGACCCTGGCTCCGCCCATCCTGTCGGAGAGCCAGCCGCCGGCCCAGCGCATGAGCGCGCCGATGAACGGGCCGATCCAGGCATAGGTGGTGGCCTGGTAGCCCTGCGCCTCGAAGTTGTTCTTGATCAGCAGGGGAAGGCCCGCGGCGAAGCCGATGAAGGACCCGAAGGTGCCGACGTAGAGCCAGGTCATCAGCCAGTTGTGCTTGCGCTTGAAGATGATCTTCTGCTGGCTGAAGGGGGCCGCGGCCACCTTGAGGTCGTTCATCAGGAACCAGGCGAGCAGCGCCATGATGACCAGCAGCGGCACCCACAGGAAGGCGCCGTTCTGCAGCCAGATGTCGGTGTCCTTCTTGCCGTCGTACTGCGGGCCGCCCGCCGGGGCGCCCAGGACGGCGGCGGTGACCACCAGCGGGGCGACCAGCTGGACCACGCTCACGCCGAGGTTGCCGAGGCCGCCGTTGAGGCCGCTGGCGCTGCCCTTCTCCCGCTTGGGGAAGAAGAAGCCGATGTTGGCCATCGAGGAGGCGAAGTTCGCGCCGCCGATGCCGCAGACGGCCGCGATAAGGGCCAGTTCCCAGTACGGGGTGCCGGTGTCCTGGAGCGCGAAGCCGAGCCACAGCATGGGCACGATCAGGATGATCGTGCTGAACGCGGTGAACTTCCGCTCGCCGAAGATCGGCCCGATGAACGTGTACAGGATCCGGAAGGTGCCGCCGGTGATGCCGGGAATGGCGGTCAGCCAGAACAGCTGCGACTTGGAGAACCCGAAGCCGACGTCGTTCAGTTTGACCACGGTCACCGACCAGACCTGCCAGACCACGAAGCCGAGCATCAGTGCCGGGATCGAGACCCAGAGGTTGCGCTGGGCGACCTTGCGGCCGGTGGACTGCCAGAAGCCGTCGTCCTCGGGCCGCCAGTCGCCGATGGTGGCGCCGGGCTGGTAGGTCTCCGCGCGGTGCGAGCGCACCGGGTTGGGAGCGGGCGGGGGTATCGACATGGTCATCGGTCCTTCGGGTCGAGGAGCCACAGGGCGATCACGACGAGGAAGGACAGGACCAGGAATCCCGCTCCCCACCAGGCCGTGCCGGTATTGCCCTCCATCCACTCGTTGACGGTCACGGTGAGCGCCCAGAGCTGGCCGACGACCACGGTGAGGGCCAGCACCAGACGGGCGTTGAGCTTGGAGGACCGCTCCGGCTCCTGTTCGGTGCCGGCGCCCGGGCCGGGGCCCGTGTGCCGGATCCGCGGGTCGCCGTAGCCGCTGGTGGGACGGATCTGCGGATACCGCTCCCGCAGCGGCCGGTTCAGCCGGGGCTGGGCACTGCCCGGGTGGTAGTCCGGGCGCGGAGGCAGCTGTGCGTCACTCACGTCCGCCCGCTTTCGGTCGACTTGGCGCGAGCCTCCCCGGGGCATCCCAGCTGTGCGGAGAACTCGGGGCGGGAATCGCCGAACTGCCGGCAGAGGGCGTCCTTCGCCGGCTCTCCCGACCGGGCGGTGGCGACGGCCCAGACGCTGCCGTCGGCCTGCTCGGTCAGGAAGATCCTCGGGAGGGGGCGCGGCGGCGGCCCGGCCGTCACCTCGCCGGTGCGGGCGTTGAAAACGCCCTCGTGGCACGGGCAGTACAGCTCCCCGTCCGGTCCCCGGTCCTCGCGCCAGAGCACGGCGCAGGCCAGGTGGGTGCAGACGGCGGAGTAGCCGACGAGGGAGCCGTCCTCCAGCCGTACGGCCAGGGCCCGGTCCTCCTCGCCGGGGAACCGGAAGGCCACGGACCGGCCGGGTGGCAGCTCGTCGACGACCTTCTTGGCCTCGGGCATCGACTCGCTGTCCCCGTGCCGGTGCAGGATGCCGGCGGCGACGCCGACGCCTCCGATGGCCAGGCCGCCGGAGACCGTGGCGACGATCCGCAGGTAGTCGCGGCGGGTGGTGAGGGAGTCCGCGCTGATGCGGTCGCGGAGCTGATCGGCGGCGGCGTCGCCGTCGGGGCCCGGGCCGGAGTGCGGGGCGGGCTGTTCGGTGACGCTCATCGGACGTCCACTCCGTTGATCTCGACGACGGGCAGGCCGCCGGGGACGGGCCACTGGACCTTCTCGGCGGGGACGACCATCGCCACGCCGGTGCTGACCACCACGTCGCCGAAGACGAACGAGTCGGCGACCTGGACGCCGGGGCGCTCGGCCTGGAGCTCTTCGAGCGTTCCGTAGAAGAGGGCGCCGGTGGGGCAGACGGTGGCGCACATGGGGGCCAGGCCGTACGCGGTGCGGTCGTAGCAGAGGTTGCACTTCATCTGCAGCTTCGCCTGGAGGTCGATCTTGGGGACGCCGAAGGGGCAGGCGTTGACGCAGTTGGCGCAGCCGATGCAGCGGGTGGTGTCGGCCTGCTGGACCACCCCGTCCGCGGTCACCAGGATCGCGTCGGCGGGACAGACCTCGGCGCAGGGCGCGACCGGGTCCTCGCAGTGCATGCAGACGGTCGGGAGGGAGGCGACGGACGTGCCGGGATCGGTGTAGTCCAGGTGGATCATCGACTTGCCGCGGTGCGAGTCGCACTCGCGGCAGGCCGAGACGCACGCCTGGCAGCCGATGCACCGACCCGGGTCGATGAAGATCGTGCGGCCCATCATGGCGGGGTCAGCTCCTCTCCGCCGTGCCGCGGCCCTGGGGGGCCGTGGGCGGCAGGGGGTCGGTGCGGGAGACCTGGGTCTCCGGATAGGCCTCGTGTCCCGGGGCCGTGGGCGGCGCGGGGACCTCGTCGATCCGACCGGCGGCCTCGATCCGGGCGGCGCAGACCTTGTACTCGGGGATCTTCGAGCGGGGGTCGAGGGCGTCGATGGTCAGGGCGTTCGCGGCCGTGGGCACGGGCCAGTGGTACGGGATGAAGACGGTGTCGGGGCGAATGGCCTCGGTGACCAGCGCCGGGAAGACCTCGCTGCCGCGACGGGTGACCACCCGGACCGGGTCGCCGTCGCGGAAGCCGTGCGAGGGGTGGACCTCCACCCACGGGCGGGGGGTCTGCTCGACGAGGGCGCCCAGGCGCCGGGTCTGGTTCCCGGAGAGGAAGTGCGCGACGGTACGGCCGGTGGTGAGGGAGAGGGGGTACTCCTCGGTGTAGGCGTCCATCGGCGGATGCCACTCCACGACCTGGAGGTGGATCTTCCCGTCGGGGTGGTAGGTCCGCCCGTCCTCGAACAGCCTCGGGGTGCCGGGGTGGTCGGTGGAGGGGCAGGGCCAGGCGATCCCGCCCGTCTCCTCCAGCCGGTCGTACGTGATGCCGTAGTAGTCGTTGACCGTACCGGCGGAGGCGACCCGCAGCTCCTCGAAGACCTCGCGGGAGCCGGGGAAGTCGAAGTGGCGTCCGGCCCCGAGGCGCCGGGCGAGCTCGCACATCACCCAGGTGTCGGTGCGGACCCCGGCGGGCGGCTCCTGCGCCTTGTTGTGCTTGACCACCCGGGCCTCGGCATTCGCCATCACGCCCTCGTCCTCGGCCCAGGTGGTGACGGGGAAGACGACGTGGGCGTTGGCCGCGGTCTCGGAGAGGAAGAAGTCGAACTGTGCGTGGAACTCGGCGGTGTCGTAGCCGTCCTTGACCACCCCGTAGTTGGGGAGGGAGACGAACGGGTTGTTGCAGATGCCGATGAGGCCGCGGATCTCCTTCCGCTGCATCTGCCAGACCATCTCCATCATGGAGGTGCCGGCGCCGGGCAGTTCGGACTCCTCGATGCCCCAGATCTGACAGATCTGGCGCCGGTGCTCCGGGTTGGTGATCGAGCGGCCGCCGGGGAGGAGGTCGGACTTCTGGCCGTGTTCGCGGCCGCCCTGGCCGTTGCCCTGGCCGGTGATGGTGCCGTAGCCGGCGCCCGGCTTGCCGATGTTGCCGGTGGCCACGCACAGGTTGATGACGGAGAGGCAGTTCTCGACGCCCTGGGAGTGGTGCTCGATGCCGCGGGCGTGCCAGGCCATGGCCCGGTCCGCGGCGGCGAAGACCCGGGCGACCTGGACGATCTGCTCGGCCGGGATCCCGCAGATCTCGGCGGAGCGGGAGGGCGGGTAGGCGGCGACGGTCCGCTTGACCTCCTCCCAGCCGGTGGCGTGGGCGGCGAGGTACGCCTCGTCGGTGAGGCCCTCGGCGACGACCACGTGCAGGACGGCGTTGAAGAAGGCGGAGTCGGTGCCAGGCTTGAGGGCGACGTGGATGTCCGCGGTGCGGGCGACGGCCGTCTCGCGGGGGTCGATGACGATCAGCGAGGCGCCGCGGTCCCGCGCGCCCCACAGGTACTGGGTCATCACGGGGAAGCACTCCCCCACGTTCGACCCCGCGATGAGCAGACAGTCGCTGAGGAGGATGTCGGAGAACGGGTTGCCGGCCCGGTCGATGCCGAAGGCGAGCTTGTTGGCGCCGGCGGCGCTGACCATGCACAGCCGGCCGTTGTAGTCGACGTGCTTCGTCTTGAGCGCGACCCGGCCGAACTTGCCGACCAGGTAGGTCTTCTCCGAGAACAGGCTGGCGCCGCCGAGCAGGCCGAAGGCGTCGTTCCCGTACTGCTCCTGGATGCGCCGGATCTCGGAGACGGTGAAGTCGAGCGCCTCGTCCCAGGAGGCCTCCCGGAACTCCTCGTCGCGGGAGCGGCGCATCAGCGGTGCGGTCAGCCGGTCCGGGTGATTGACCTGCTGGTAGGCGTTGATGCCCTTGGGGCACAGCCGCATCCGGTTGATGTCGTGGTTGCGGGGCTCCACGCCGAAGACCTTGCCGCCCCTGTCCACGCGCAGGTACATCCCGCACTGCACGCCGCAGAAGCAGCAGTGGGTGGGGACGAGGGTCTCGCCGTTCTGGTCGGCGTGCCACTGGTCGGCGGGGATGCCGCCGGCGTCGCGGAAGTTGCGGGTGCCGGGCGGGGCGATGGAGGGGTCGATGGAGATCGGTGCGGGCGCGGGCCGGGCGGCGGCCTCGGAGGGGTCCGTCGCGGTCACTTGAAGCCCTTCTTGACGTGGGTCAGGTAGGCGCTGCCGCGCAGCACCCGCTTGCAGCGGGGGCAGTACTCGGCCCAGGCGTCGAAGTCGAGCTTCAGGTCCTTCATCGTGCCGCGCAGGTTCTCGACGTACGGGGCGGTGTCGACCGGTTCGCCGCAGCGCTTGCAGGCGAAGACCTGCTCGTCCTGGCGGGCCGTGTACTTGAACAGCTGCATGCCGACGGCGGCCGGGCGCTGGACGATGTGGAAGAACTTCCCGAACGGGATGTAGATGAGGGTGAACACCACCGACACCATGTGCAGGATGGCGAGGAACTCGTATCCGCCGCCGTGCAGGAAGATCGACGAGAAGGTCAGCAGCAGCCCGGTCACCGAGATGACGATGAGGCAGATCAGCGGCAGCAGGTCGTAGGCGAAGCGCTGGCCGGTCATGGCCCCGCGGTCCTTCATCCGCCGCCACAGGAAGTACGAGGCCCCGGGGATGACGAGGACGGCCGCGACGTCCAGGCCGTGGAACATCAGCCAGCCCAGGATGCTCAGCGAGTCGAAGCCGAGGACCTTGACGCCCCAGACGCGCATCTCGTAGCCGGGCCCGGAGCCGCTTGCGGAGGTGAAGGTGAACCAGCCCCAGGTGAGGGGGAAGGTGATGAGGGCCGCGAGGATGCAGCCCCAGAAGATGAGCTGGTGGGCGGCCCAGCGGGCGCGCGAGCGGGCGCCGAGGAACTTCTGGAAGCCGAGGTAGGTGGCGATCATCTTCGGCAGGGCGGTGGGGGCCTTGCGGAAGTTGGCAGCCGAGAAGAAGCTGCCGAAGCCCTTCCTGAAGAGGCGGCGCGCACCCGGAGCCGAGACCCAAACGGTGTACCGGTAGGCGACGCCGAAGGCAAGGAAGACGGTGGCGACGGCGTACGGCAGCAGCGCCGAGTCGAAGTCGCGCAGCAGCCTGCTGCCCAGCACGATCGCGACGACGAGCAGGAGCGAGACGACGGTGCCGGCCAGGGAGGCCCGAGCGGTGACGGACCGCCGGGCCGCGGGCGGCGCCTCGGGCGGCTCGGTCCGCTCCGGTGGCGGCGGTGGGGCGGCGGCAAGGACTTCTGTGGGCTCGGACACAGCACCAAGCTAGGTGGTGTGTACGGTTTCAGCCCGTTATGCCCCGGTGGGGGTTAGGCCGTACGGG
Organism: Streptomyces sp. NPDC058701; assembly: GCF_042715295.1. Taxonomy (NCBI): domain Bacteria; kingdom Bacillati; phylum Actinomycetota; class Actinomycetes; order Kitasatosporales; family Streptomycetaceae; genus Streptomyces; species Streptomyces sp. NPDC058701. The sequence goes on from NZ_JBHXSY010000015.1 coordinate 132,891, forward strand.
GTCAGACGGCGGCCAGACCCCGTGCCGCGAAGACGGCCTTGGCCGCGGCCACCTGCTCCGCGGTGGGCGACGGCGTGTCGTGGAGGGTGAAGGGCATGTCCAGCGCCTCCCACTTGCTCTCGCCGAGCTTGTGGAACGGCAGCACGTCGACCCGCGATACGTTGCCGAGGCCGGCCGCGAAGGCGGCGACGCCCTCCACGTTCTCCCGGGCGTCCGTCAGCCCCGGCACCAGCACGAAGCGCAGGTGCACCTCCTTGCCGAGGTCGGCGAGGCGCCGGGCGAAGTCCAGGGTGGTCTCCAGCGGGCGGCCGGTCACCTTCACGTAGGTCTCCCGGTCCCAGGACTTGACGTCCAGCAGGACCAGGTCGACGTCGCGCAGCAGCGCGTCGGTGGCCCGCGCGCCGAGGAAGCCGGAGGTGTCGAGGGCGGTGTGCAGCCCGAGGTCGTTCTTCATCCGGTGCAGCAGCTCGCCCGCGAACACGGGTTGGAGCAGCGGTTCGCCGCCCGAGACGGTGGCGCCGCCGCCCGCGGCGGAGATGAAGCGGGTGTACTTGCGGGCCTCGGCGATGACGTCGTCCGCGGAGGTGCGCCTGCCGCCCCGCATCCGCAGGGTGTCGGGGTTGTGGCAGTACAGGCAGGCCAGCGGGCAGCCGGCCAGGAACGTCACGAAGCGGGTCCCGGGCCCGTCGACCCCGGTGGACAGGTCCCAGGAGTGCACCGACCCCTCGCTCGGCCGCTGGGTCGCGGCGGCGGCCGGCGTCCGGGCCGCGCCGGCGGAAGCGGGTCCGGCGGCGGGTCCGGCGGAGAAGCCGGCGGAGGAGCCGGGTCCGGGGCCGACGACGGCTGCGCCGGCCTGGCCGACGGGAATGCTCGTACCGAAGAGGACGGTCATGGCGGGTGCTCCAGAGGTGATCCGGTGGGTCCGTCGGAGTCGCGCGGCCCCGGGGCCGGGGTGAGGGCCGGCCCGGGCCGCGCGGCCGGCGGGGCCGGCGCGGCCGGCGGGGCCGGCGGGGCCGGCGGGGCCCTACAGGGAGCCGTGGAAGGTGCGGTTCAGCACGTCGAGCTGCTGGTCCCGCGTGAGCCGGACGAAGTTCACCGCGTAGCCGCTGACGCGGATGGTCAGCTGCGGGTGGTCCTCCGGGTGCTCCATGGCGTCCATGAGCGTGTCGCGGCTCAGCACGTTCACGTTCATGTGGAAACCGTCGACCGCCGTGTAGCCGTCCAGCACGCCCGCCAGGTTCTTGATCCGCTCCTCGGGGGTGCGGCCCAGGCCGTCGGGGGTGACGGTGTTGGTCAGCGAGATGCCGTCCTCCGCGTCCCCGTACGGAAGCTTCGCGACGGACAGCGCCGAGGTGACGTAGCCGTGGGTGTCGCGCCCGTTCATCGGGTTGGCGCCCGGGGAGAAGGGCTCGCCGGCGCGGCGTCCGTCCGGGGTGTTGCCGGTCTTCTTGCCGTAGACGACGTTCGAGGTGATGGTCAGCACGGACTGCGTGTGCTCGGCGCCGCGGTAGGTCTCGTGCTTGCGGATCTTCCTCATGAACTCCTCGACGAGCCACACCGCGATGCCGTCGACGCGGTCGTCGTTGTTGCCGTAGGCCGGGTAGTCGCCCTCGACGGTGTAGTCGGTGACGAGCCCGGTCTCGTCGCGCAGGGCGGTGACCTTGGCGTGCTTGATGGCGGACAGGGAGTCGGCGGCCACCGACAGGCCGGCGATGCCGCAGGCCATGGTGCGGCGCACGTCGCGGTCGTGGAGCGCCATCTCGATGCGCTCGTACGCGTACCGGTCGTGCATGTAGTGGATGACGTTCAGGGCGTGGACGTAGGTCTCGGCGAGCCACTCCATCTGCTCGTCGAACTTCGCCATGACCTCGTCGTAGTCCAGCACCTCGGAGGTCAGGGCGCCGGTCTCGGGGCCGACCTGGGCGCCGGACTTCTCGTCCCGGCCGCCGTTGACCGCGTAGAGCAGGGTTTTGGCGAGGTTCACCCGGGCGCCGAAGAACTGCATCTGCTTGCCGACGGGCATCGCCGAGACGCAGCAGGCGATGGCGGTGTCGTCGCCGAAGCGCGGGCGCATCAGCTCGTCGGACTCGTACTGCACCGAGGAGGTGTCGATCGAGACGCGGGCGCAGAACTCCTTGAAGCCCTGCGGCAGCCGCGGCGACCAGAAGACCGTCATGTTCGGCTCGGGGGCGGGGCCGAGGTTGTAGAGGGTCTGGAGGTAGCGGAAGGAGGTCCGGGTGACCAGCGGACGGCCGTCCTCACCCATGCCGGCGATCGACTCGGTGACCCAGGTCGGGTCGCCGGAGAACAGCTGGTCGTACTCGGGGGTGCGCAGGAAGCGGACGATGCGGAGCTTGATGATGAAGTCGTCGACCAGCTCCTGGGCCTGCTCCTCGGTGAGGAGCCCGGCCTCGATGTCGCGCTGGAGGTAGACGTCGATGAAGGTGGACGTCCGACCCAGGGACATGGCCGCGCCGTTCTGCTCCTTCACGGCGGCCAGGTACGCGAAGTACATCCACTGGATGGCCTCGCGGCCGGTGGCGGCCGGTGCGGAGATGTCGTGGCCGTACGAGGCGGCCATCGCCTTCAGCTCGGCGAGCGCCCGGATCTGCTCCGAGAGCTCCTCGCGCAGGCGGATCGTCTCCTCCAGCGAACGATCGCCCGCGGGGAGGGAGTTCAGGCCCTCCTTCTCCTCCTTCTTGACGGAGACGAGGCGGTCGACGCCGTAGAGGGCCACGCGGCGGTAGTCGCCGATGATCCGGCCGCGGCCGTAGGCGTCCGGCAGGCCGGTGACGACGCCGGCCTTGCGGGCGGCGCGGATCGCGGGGGTGTACGCGTCGAAGACCCCGGCGTTGTGGGTCTTTCGGTACTCGGTGAAGACGCGTTCCAGGTCTTCGGAAACCGGGTAGCCGTACGTCTCCAGGGCGCCGGCCACCATGCGCCAGCCGCCGTACGGCATGATCGCGCGCTTCAGCGGGGCGTCGGTCTGGAGGCCGACGATGAGGTCCTTCTCGCGGTCGATGTAGCCGGGGGCGTGCGCGGTGATCGTCGACGGGATGTCGTACGCGACGTCGTGGACGCCCTTCTCCCGCTCTTCCGGGAACTTGTCCGTGATGGCCTTCCACACGGCGGTGGTGCGCTCGGTGGGGCCGGCGAGGAAGGCGTCGTCACCCTCGTACGGCGTGTAGTTCTGCTGGATGAAGTCGCGGACGTCGACGGTGTCGCGCCAGAGACCGCCCTTGAAGCCGTCCCAGGCATCGCTGTTCTTCGTGGTTACCGCAGGAGTGACAGTCATCGCCCGCACCTTCTTCAGTCGCCTCGTTGCTTGTATCCATTGCACGCCTTTTGATCGATCATTTGGCGCCGCGTTGGTCCCGAGCTGGGGCCCGAAGGTCCCGCGATTCCCGCTCTCCCCCCTCCCCCACCGGGCGTGACCTGCTATTTCGGGCAGGCCGATGGTCCCTCGCGCGCTTGTGAAAACATTCACAAGAATGCGCGGGGTCTAGCTGGGCGCTTCCGCGCCCTTGCGGGCGTAGAACCACCAGGCCACCACCACGCACGAGGCGTAGAAGGCCACGAAGCCCCACATCGCGCTGGTCACGGCGAAGTTCGCGAACATCGCCGGGATGAAGAAGAAGCCGTACGCGGCGATGGCGGCCGTGAAGCCGGTCACCGCGCCGGACTCGATCTCCGCCTGCTTCAGGGCGGCGGCGTGCTCCCGGGTGCCCTCCGTCAGGCCCTTGAGGTGCTGGCCGCGGAAGATCACGGGGATCTGCCGGAACGTCGAGCCGTTGCCGATGCCCGAGAAGAGGAAGGCCGACAGGAAGCAGAGGAAGAACCCGTGGAACGACCCCTGGTCGGAACCGGCCGGCAGGAAGGTGATCACGCCGATGATCGACGCGCCCATGCCCACGAAGGACAGGATCGTCACCCGGGCGCCGCCCAGCCTGTCGGCGATCCAGCCGCCCGCCCAGCGGGCCAGCGCGCCCAGCGCGGGACCCATCCAGGCGTAGGTCGCCACCGAGTACGCCGGGAACGTGGTCTTGATCAGCAGCGGGAGCGCCGCCGCGAAGCCGATGAAGGAGCCGAAGGTGCCGACGTAGAGCCAGGTCATCACCCAGTTGTGCTTGCGCTTGAAGATGACCTTCTGCTGGCTGAAGGGCGTGGAGGCCACCTTCAGGTCGTTCTGCCCGAACCAGGCCACGGCCGCCAGGACGATCAGGACCGGCACCCACACGAAGGCGGCGTTCTGCAGGTAGATCTCCGAGCCGTCCGCCTTCTTCTGGCCCGCGCCGATCGCGAGGACCGAGGACGTGATCAGGATCGGGGTCAGGAGCTGGACGACCGAGACGCCGAGGTTGCCCAGGCCGCCGTTGACACCGGTCGCGTTGCCCTTCTCCTGCTTCGGGTAGAAGAAGCCGATGTTCGCCAGCGAGGAGGAGAAGTTGGCGCCGCCGATGCCGCAGAGCGCGGCGATCGCGATCATCGTGCTGTACGGGGTGTCCGGGTTCTGCACCGCGAAGCCCAGCCACAGCAGCGGGACGACCAGCACGACCGTGGAGATCGCGGTGAAGCGCCGCTGGCCGATCATCGGACCGATGAACGTGTAGAGGATCCGCGCGGTGCCGCCGGTGATGCCGGGGACCGCCGTCAGCCAGAACAGCTGGGACTGCGAGAAGCCGAATCCGACGTCCTTGAGGTTGGTCGCCGTGATGCTCCAGACCTGCCAGACCACGAAGGCCACGAGCAGGGCGGGCACCGCGATCCACAGGTTGCGGGTCGCGACCTTCTTCCCCGTGGACCGCCAGAAGGACGGATCCTCCGGCGTCCAGTCCGTGATGGTGCGGCCGGGGCGGTACTGCGCCGGATCGGCGAGCGACCTCTGCGCTTCCTTCGTGGCGGTACTCATTGCACTTCCTGAAGTCAAAGGGGCCTGACCTGCGAGAAAGGTCCTGACCTATCCAGACTCCGCTGACCGGCGCGCTCGGGGCAGAGGACAACGCACCGGGGGCGGCGGCCCGAAGTCCCCTCGCCCCCGGTCCGTTGGTAAGCCGCGCGCAGGGCCCTCCGCCTCCCGCGGCCCCACGCGTCCGGAGCCGCCGGCCGCCACCCGCGCGTGGCCCGGCCGGTGCCGGCCCGGTACGAGGCCTCCGCGCGGGGCACCGGAGCGGTCGGGGCAGCGCGCCTGGCCTGCCGAAGGCGCCGTTCCTGGTCTGCTGGCCGGCATGGCCTACTCACCCATGATCGCCCGCAGTCCCGACGAGGGGCACCGTGCGGCGACCCCGCTGGAGCTGTTCTTCGACCTGTGCTTCGTCGTCGCGATCGCCCAGTGCGGTTCCCGGCTGGTGCACGCGGTGGCCGAGGGGCACCCCCTGACCGGGGTGATCGGCTACTTCTTCGTCTTCTTCGGCGTGTGGTGGGCGTGGATGAACTTCACGTGGTTCGCCTCCGCCTACGACTGCGACGACGTCCCGTACCGGATCGCGACGCTGGTCCAGATCGCCGGCGTCCTCGTCTACGCGGCGGGCGTGACCCGGGCCTCCGACGACAACGACTGGACGGTGGCCGTCATCGGCTACCTGATCATGCGCGTGGCGCTGACCGCCCAGTGGCTGCGGGCCGCGGCCGGGGAGAGCGGGCCGGCCCGCAGGGCGGCCCTGACCTACGCCGCGGGACTGGTGGTGTGCCAGGCGGGCTGGGTGGCGCTGTTGTTCGCCCCCGGCGACCTGATGCGGTGGCTGTTCCTGGTGGTGGCGGCGGCCGAGCTGTTGGTGCCGGTGGTGGCCGAGCGCGGCCACCAGACGCCTTGGCACGCGCACCACATCGTGGAGCGGTACGGCCTGTTCACCATCATCGTGCTGGGCGAGACGATCGCCGCGAGCACGGTCGCGGTGAAGTCGGCGCTCGACGAGCACGAGGCCCTGGGCGAACTGCTGCCCATCGCGGCAGGCGGCCTGCTGATCGTCTTCGCCGCGTGGTGGATCTACTTCGCCGTCCCCATGCACCAGCGGCTGAGCTCCAACCGCGAGGCCATCCCGTGGGGTTACGGCCACCTGTTGATCTTCGCCTCGGGCGCGGCGATCGGGGCGGGCATCGAGGTCGCGGTCGAGCACGCGGTCGGCAAGGCGCACATCTCCCAGGCCGCGGCGAACGCCGCCGTCACCGTCCCGTCCGCGCTGTTCCTGCTGATGGTGTGGCTGCTGCACTCGCGCTACTTCAAGCGCGGTGTCGCCGAGCAGCTGACCCTGCCGGTCTCCGCCCTCGTGATCCTGGCGTGCACCTGGGCGGGCCCGTACGCCGTCCTGTACGCGGGCCTCGCCGCGACGGCCACGATCGCCGTCGGCCTGACCCTGGCCGGCCGGGGCGCCCGCCCCGACCACGTCGTGCTCTGACCCAGGCGGCGGGCGGCCCCGGCCCGCCGCCCCGGCGGAGCCCCGGCAACGGCTCCGCGCCGGGCCGTCACCCCCGCGCCGCCGCGACCGTTCTCCAGCGCAGCACGACGGCGCGACAGGAAGAGGCACGGCCATGACACTCCCGGCTCAGCGACACGGCACCGGAACGGAACCCGGCCCCGGAGGGGAACTGGCCGAGCCCGGCTTCTGGCAGCTCCCGCCGGAACACCGCCTGGCGGTGTTCGCCCGCCTCCGCGCCCTCGGCGCACCGGTGTTCGTCCCCGAGGGGGCCGGGCCCGGGCACTGGGCCCTCGTACGGCACGCGCAGGTGCAGGAGGCCAGCCGCCTGCCCAAGGTGTTCGCGAGCGCTCCCGGGGTGACCACCCCCGAACCGGCCCGGTGGGTGCGCGCGCTGTTCGGGGACTCGATGGTCAACCTGGACGGACCCGACCACGCCCGGCTCCGCAAGATCGTCCAACGGGCCTTCACGCCCCGCCTGCTGGCGGCCGCCGAAGAGGACATCCACGCGGTGGCGGCCCGGATCGTGGACGACGTGCTCGACGCGCGGCCGGACGAGTTCGTCTCGGCGGTGGCCTCCCGGCTGCCCCTGGAGGTCATCTGCAACATGATGGGCATCCCGGACCGCTACCGCGCGGAGATCGCCGACCGCGTCAACCACGCCTCCGAGCACATCGGCGTGGAACGGGGCCTGGCCGCCCGGCTGCGGGTGCCCGGGCGCGGCCTGCGGGCGCTGGCCCGGATGCAGCGGATGGTGGCGGGCATCGGCCGCGAGCGGCGCAAGAACCCCACCGACGACCTCATCTCGGCCCTGGTCTGCGCGAACGTCGACGGCCAGGCGCTCGGCGCCCGCCAACTCGGCGCGTTCTTCTCACTTCTGATGGTCGCCGGAGTGGAGACCACCCGCAACGCGATCACCCACGGGCTGACGCTGCTGACCGACCATCCCGCCCAACGGGACCTGCTGCTGTCAGACTTCGAGGCGCACGCGGACGGCGCGGTGGACGAGATCATCCGTCACTCGACGCCGATCATCCAGTTCCGCCGGACGGTCGTCGCCGAACACACCATGGACGGGCACCTGTTCAGCCCGGGCGACAAGGTGGTCCTGTACTACGCCTCCGCCAACCGCGACGAGGCCGTCTTCCCGGACCCGGACGCCTTCGACATCACCCGCTCGCCCAATCCGCACCTGGGCTTCGGCGGCGGCGGACCGCACTTCTGTCTGGGCGCGCACCTGGCGCGGGTGGAGATGCGGGCGCTCTTCCGCGAGCTGCTGACCCGGCCGGTCGGGCTGCGCGCGGTGGGTCTGCCGGACCTGGCGGGGTCGAACTTCGACAACCGGGTCCGCTCGCTCAGGTTCGCCTTCGAACGGCCGTGACCCCGAAGGCCGTCACCCCCGACGGCCGTCGCACCCCGAAGGCCCCCGGGGGCCCCCGAACCCCCGACCGGGCCCCGATGCCCCCGGCCGGGGCCGGCCACCGGGCAGGCTGGGGGCCCGGCGGCCGGCGCCCGGCCCCTCGCGGGGTCAGACCTGGAGGGTCTGCACCGCGAGGACGCAGTGGGCGCTGCTGGTGAGCACTTCCTCGTCGCCCGCGAAGGCCTGGAGGACCTCCGCCGTCACCGGGCGTCCCGGAACCGCCTCCGGCCAGGCGCGCGTGGCGAAGAGGAAGTAGGCCTGGCCGCTCTCGTTGGCCGCCGCGACCCACTCGTCGGGGGCGGTGCAGGTGGCGTTGAGCCCCGGAAGGGTCAGCGTGACCTGGTTGCCGGCCATCAGCACGATCTGGACCGCGAAGGTGCGCGGGCTGCGGGTACCGTCCATGACCACGTCGCCGATGGGCAGGCCGATCTCCTCCAGCAGCCCGCGCGCGGCCGTCTCCCCGGCCTCCGGGCCCTCGGGGCCGTCGCCGAGCGTGTAGGCGAGGAGGTAGGGGATGTCGTGCCCGTCGGAGGGGTCGCCGATCCAGGCGAGCACCGAAAGGGTGCCGAGGTGGGACCGGTCGATCTCGGCTTGAGTAGAAGTCATGCGCGCACCCTAGTGGCCCGGCGCCCGGCCCTTTCACGGCCTTTCACCCGGGCGGGCTAGACGGCCCAGAAACCCTCTCCGGAATTCGCCCGCATGTTCGCGTCCTGGTACTGGAGGCGTGCGACGGAGACGTTTTCCGGGATTTCGAACACCACCCATCCCTCGGCCCGCTCACCCACCGCGAGGGAATCGAAGACGAGCGGTTCGCCGGTCGTCAGTTCGCCGGTGGGCACCACCGCGTGGCGCTGCCCCGCGCTGTCGTGCGCCCACATGCGTCCGAGGGCCCCGTACGAGTCCCCGCCCACGTTGACGAACGCCATCGAGGCCGCCACCCAGCGCTTGCCGGCGGGCGGCGCGAAGTTCTTCTCCACGCTGACCGCCGGGTCCACGTACGCGTTCAGCACCGCCTGGAGGTGACGGCCGACCCGCTGCCCGTGCACCCGTACGGAGTCACCCACACGGGCGTCCTTCACGCCGGGCCGCCCGGGTTTCCCCGCGGCCCCCGGCGCCCCGTCGTCCACCGGGACGGCGGGCGCCGCGGCGGGCGCGAGCGCGGCGCCCTCGGGGGCACGCTGGCAGGCCGTGGCGCCGAACAGGAGGAGCGGGAGCAGGGCGGCGGCGAGGAGCGGGGCCGGGACGGCGGACTGGCGCATGCGGAATCCCTTCGGGGATGTATTGCGGTCAGTCTCACGCGCCCGAGCGGGCAATTGCACACAGCGACACGACGGTGTGGAGCCCGCTGCCGCCCCTGTGCCAGCACAATGCGTTCCGGCGGATTCCCGACGACCGAATCCGCATCCTGTCCACACCCGCGTCATCCTGGAGGAATTCATGCGCGTTTCCGGACCCCGCCTGGCCCTGACGGCCCTTTCCGCGCTGGCCGCCGCCACCGTTCTGGCCGCCTCCGCGAGCGCGGCCCACAACGGTAATGAGATTTCCGTACAGCGCGATGCGCAGATCGGCGAACACGGCACCGTCACCCTTTCCGGCACCTACCGCTGTGCCCCGCCGTCACCCATGGGGACGGTTCAGATCGCGGCCACCCTCGTCCAGGAGGGCACGAAGCTGGGCTTCGGCGGCGGCGAGGCCGACTGCGACGGCCGGGTGCACCACTGGGAGGCCACGGGCACGCTGCGCCTGACGCCCGACGTCCACCCGGGCCGGGCCGGCGCCGAGGTGCGCCTCCAGGAGATCGGCCGCTCGGGCGGACTGCTCCCGACGCGGCTCAGCACCGTCGCGGAGGACCGCCGGGACGTCGAACTGCACGCGTACCGCTGACCGGAACGGTCCCGCGCGCGGAACCGTCGGCCGCCGCTACCGGCACTCGGGCGCGACGCCCGTCATCGACATGAACGCCGTCGACTGGCACCCGGGGTCCGCGTGCGGGCGCCCCGTCGTCCAGTCCACGACCGTCGGCACTCCGGCCGCCAGCAGGAGCAGCGCCAGGATCCCCGTCGCGGCTCCTTTGCTCAGCCTGCGCACGACACGGTCCGGCTCGAAGACTTGCGTTCCATGACCGCATCATCACCCCGCCCCCGGCGCTCCACAACTCGGCGTGTCCGTGTGGTCACCCCGCGCTCCGGGGGCTGCCCCCGACGGCGAACTCGCACCAGACGGCCTTGCCGTCGCCCCGGGACTCCACGCCCCAGTGCGACGCCAGCGCATCCACGAGCAGCAGGCCGCGCCCCGTCGTGGCGGCCTCGCCCGGGGTGCGCCGGCGCGGCCACACGCTGGAGCGGTCCTTGACCCAGAGCCGGATCCGGCGCACCGGCTCCGGCAGCACCTCCATGGTCAGCACCGCCCCGCCGTCCGTGTGCAGCAGGGCGTTGACCAGCAGCTCCCCGGCCGCCAGCTCCACGTCGTCGGCGAGCTCGGGCATGCCCCAGTCGCGCAGCGCCTGCCGCAGGGCGTAGCGGGCCTCGGAGAGCCCCTCGGGGTCGGCCTGGTGGATGTACTGGTGGATGCGCGGCGCCCGGTGGGTGCCCGGGTCGGGGGCCCGCCGCAGCACCAGCAGGGCCACGTCGTCCCCGGAGCCCCAGCGCTCCCACAGCCGGTCCAGGAGGTGGTCGGCGAGCGCCCCGGCCCCCTGCGGGCCGCTGCGCACGGCGTGCGCGAGGGACTCCATGCCCTGGGTGACGGTGGTGCCGGGCTCCTCCACCAGGCCGTCCGTGCAGAGCACCAGCGTCTCCCCGGGGACGAGGTCGAGGCGCGTCTCGGGGAACTCCTCCTGCTCGAAGTGCGTGGCCAGGCCCAGCGGCAGGCCACCGCGCACGTTGGGCCAGCCCGTACGCCCGTCCGTGTGCCGGATCAGCGGTCCGAGGTGGCCGGCGCGGACCGCCCGTACGCCTCCGGACTCCAGGTCCACCTGCGCGTACATACAGGTCGCGAAGCGCTCGGTGTCCAGCTCGGCCAGGAAGCGCGAGGCCCGCGCCAGCACCGTGGACGGCGGGTGGCCCTCCCCCGCGTACGCCCGCAGCGCGATCCGCAGCTGGCCCATGATGGCGGCCGCGTGCGTGTCGTGGCCCTGTACGTCGCCGACGACGATGCCGACCCGGTCGCGGGGCAGGGAGATCACGTCGTACCAGTCCCCGCCGACCTCCCGCCCGCTCCACGCGGCGTGGTAGCGCACCGCGATCTCCCCGCCCGTGATCTCGGGGATCCGGCGCGGCAGCATCGCCGCCTGGAGGCCGGTGGCGAACTCCCGCTCCTGGTCGAACAGGAGCGCCCGCTGGAGCGACTGGGCCACGATGCCGGCCAGGCCCAGGCACAGGTTGCGCTCCTCCGGGCTGAACTCGGTGCGCCGCCGGTAGAAGAGCACCAGCCCGCCGATGGCCCGGGCCTGCGCGATCAGCGGCAGGTAGGCGGCGGCGTCGTAACGGATGCGGCCCAGGTAGTCCCGCAGCAGGGGGAACTCATCGCCGAGCGCGGCGAGCGAGGTGACGAAGCGGGCCCTGCGGGTGAGGACCGTCTGCGACAGAGGCAGCGATCCGTCCAGCCGGGTCATGCTGCGCTCGCCGAGGATCTCCAGGGACTCCCCGCTCATCGCGATCATCTTCATGGTGCCGCCCTCGACGAGGCCCAGGGCCAGCCCGTCCGCGCCGAGCCGCTCCAGTGCGCCGGCCCCGGTCAGCGCGGCCGTCACGTCGTCGACGGTCACCGCCCGCGACAGGGCGTCCGTGGTCCGCTGCACGATCGTCGACTGCTGGGCGCGCGCCGACTCCAGCTTGCGCAGCTGTGTCGCCTGGGCCAGTTCGGCCGTGGCGTCGCGGACGATGCCCACGATCCGGTAGGCCCGCCCGGCCGCGTCCCGGAGCACCCGGCCCTGGGTGTGCGTCCACTGGTCGCGGCCGTCCCTGCGCTGCACCGTGAAGTACGCACCGTACGTCTCGCCGCCGCCGTCCAGGACGGCCAGCACCGTCTCGCCCAGCCGGGCGCCGTCCTCGGGCGCGATCCGCGCGCCGAGCCCTTCGGGCGTGCCGTCGAAATCGGCGGGCTCCAGGTCGAAGACGGTCATCCCGGCCTCGTCCAGCACCAGGGTCCCGTCGCCGAGGTCCCATTCGAAGCTGCCCATGCCGTTCAGCGCGAGCCGCTCGCCCGGTCCGGTCACGGGGGACCGCCGGCGCCTCCCGGGGCTGTCTCGCTCCGCCGCTGCCAAGAGACTCACACCACCTAACGGCCGGGCCAGCACGGCTGGGAGATCAGCCGCTCCCACTCCTCGTCAGGATGCCCCGGAAGGGTCCGCCCGGCCTCCCGCCAGCGCGTGACGAGGGACAGGTAGATCGGCGGCTGGGCGGGGTGGGCGGGCGCCGGGTACGGGTACGGGGGACGGTCGTACCCGGCGGCCGTCGCGTGGGCGGGGCGGTCGTACCCGGCGTTCCCGGCCGCGGGCTGTTCCCCGCGGCTGGCGGGGATCCGTACCCAGCCTCTGCCCTGTGCTCGCTCCCCGCTCATCGCGGACCCCTCTCACGCGGCTCTCACCGCAGGTACGTCTTCGGATGCCCGGCCGTGGCGCGGTCGGTCCGTGCGGCGCCGGTGGAGCCCGGCAGCGGGCCCCCGGCACCGAGGCGCCTGCGGACTCCACCCACCAGTCTCCCCGCCGTGAAGCCCGCACCGTGTACGAATCGCATGGAAGGGCCGAATGAGGGAGCCGTGAGCAGCCCCGCGAAGAAGAGTCCGGGCCACGAGGACTCGAATCCGGCGCTCAGCTCCGGCGTCCGGCTCCGCCCCACCGTCTCCAGCGCGCCCCGCAGCCCCGCGTCGAGCAGGTCGAGCCGGTCCAGGTCAGGGGTGAACCCGGTGGCCGCGATGACGTGCGCGGCGTCCAGCACCAGCGGCTCCCCGGCCCGGGAGGTCAACTCCAGCCGGGTGCGGTCGCCCACGGCCGACGCCCGGTGCAGCCGGTACCCGAGAAGGGCCGGTACGCGCCGCTCGAACCGCTCCCGCAACCACCAGGCGCCCGCCGGGCCCAGGGCGGTGGCCGCGATCCGCTCCCGGGTGGCGGCGGGCAGCCGGTGCACCGCCCAGGGGAGCTCCGACCACACCCAGCTGCGCCAGCCGGTGCCCAGCCCGCTGTGCGGTTCGCGCAGGGCGCGCAGCGGGGTCCGGCTCAGCGGCTGCGGCACCGTGTTCCAGTTCAGCCGGGCACGCCGGGCCACCAGGCACGGCCGGGCGTCCTGCTCGGCCAGCAGGGCGGCGGTCTCCAGGGCCGCCTGTCCGGCGCCGAGCACGGCGACCTCGCTCCCGGCGAAGCGGGCCAGGTCCCGGTGGCCGCTGCTGTGCGAGTAGTGCGCGGGAGGCAGGTCCCGCAGCGCCCGGGGGTGGTGGACGAAGGGCATCACCCCGACCGCGAGGGCGACCGTACGGGTCAGGAGCGGCGGTCCCTCGGCCGTGTGGACGCGGAAGCCGCCGCCGTGCGGGGTCACCTCCGTGACGGTCACCTCCTCCACCTCGGGCACGGCCTGGCGGGCGAACCACATCCCGTACGCGCTGAACGTGCCGATCGGCAGCGGAGTGCCGTGCTCCGCGGCCGTCCCGAGCATCGCGCAGTAGTCGCCGAGGGTGTGCCGCCCGTCCGGCGCCGACAGGTTGGAGGACCAGGGCTCCGACTTCAGGTACATGCCGCCGGGCATGTGGTCGCGCCAGGAGGCCATGGGCCGTCCCAGCACGCGCACGTCGAGCCCGGCGCCCGCCGCGTGCGCGGCGATGGACAGCCCGTACGGGCCCGCGCCCACCACCACGAGATCGTCCGTCCGCGTCACGGCCGCCGTCCCTCCCTCTCCACGGTCAACGGGTCACCAGCTCGTCCGGTTCGGCCGGGGCCTCCGGCGGGGCCGGCCGGGAGGCCGTGCCACCGCCCGCGACGCCCTGCCGGTCGCGACCGCGCTGGCGGGGGGCGCGGACCACCGCGCGGGCGGTCCGGCGGCCGTGGGCGGGCACGCCGCGCAGGGCGAGCACGCCCTTGTCGGCGCCGCGGCCGAGGAAGGCGGCCAGCATCGCCAGGAACGGCAGCAGGTCGTCGGACGCGAACCAGGCCGCCTCCACCCGCCCCCGCTCCCCCCGGGGCAGCGCCCGCAGGGGCCCGTGCCCCGCGGCCGCGCCCGCCGTACCGGCCGCTGCCGGGGCCGGGGCCGGAGCCGGAGCCGGAGCCACCGCGCCGGGCGCGGACCGCGGCCCGGCCACCACCGGCCCGGCCCGCCGGCCGGGTACCGCCTGGGCTCCCACGGCGGGCAGGACGGGAGGTACGGGAGACCCGCCCGGGGCGGCCGCGGCGGGCATCGGAGCGGCGGGCCTCGGGGCGGCGGACTTCGGGGCGGCGGACTTCGGGGCCGCCGGGAGGCGTCGCGGCAGCGAACCGCCGCGCAGCACCGCGAGCAACGCGTAGTTCTCGGCGACGAACACGCGGCCCGGGCCGCCCGAGGGCTCCGGGACCCGCTGGCCCGTCAGGTCCAGGTACATCGCCTGGACGACGTCCAGCCCGGACGCGTCCGTGAACAGCCGGAACTGCGCCCCCGGGCGGGGGTTGAAGTCCACGAGCCGGAAGGTGCCGCGCTCGTCCCGGCGGAAGTCCAGGTCCAGGATCCCCTGGTAGCCGAGGCGTTCGGCGAGCCTCAGCCCGGCCTCCTCCACCGCCGGGTCCGGCAGCCAGCGGCCCACCGCCGTCAGGCCGGTGCGCACCGGCCAGGACAGCTCCTTGCGGCCCGACCCGGCGAGCAGCGGGCGCCCGCCGCGGCTGAAGGCCCCGTGGAAGAACCAGTCGGTGTCCGGCCCGGCCGGCAGGAACCGCTGGAGCAGGAGCCTGCTCCCGGCCTCGGCGGAGCGCTCGTAGAGCCGGCGCGCCTCGGCGACGCTGTGCACGAGCAGCGTGCTGCGCAGCCCCCCGGCCCCCGCGGGCAGCAGCCACGGCCGGCTCCACTTGGCGATCACCGGCAGCCCCAGGCTCCACGCGGCCTCCGCCGCCTCCGCCCCGCTCGCCGGGATCGCGGTCTCCGGGTGCGGGACGTCCCACCGGGCGCAGAGCCGGGACAGCTCGGCCTTGTCGGCCACCCGGGCGGGCAGGTTGTCGGGCTGATGGGGGGTGCGGAAACGGTCCGTCAGACCGGCCGCGATCCGGGACACGGCGATGGCGCTCAGATCGTCCATGGCGATGAGGACGGCGGGCCGCCCGATCCGCTCGGACACCGCGGCCAGGCACTCCAGCAGCGCCTCGGGGGCTGCAGGATCCAACCCTCCGTCAGGTCCCGCGTGCACGGCGCGCAGGTACCGCGAACGCACCACGGGGCCTCCCCCGGACCCGACGACGACATGGACCTCCACGCCCTTGCGGCCAAGGGATCTGACGGCGCCGAGGGTTCCGTGGTGGAACGGATTGCGATCGAGTCTGAGCAGGACGGCGGGCACATGGCCGGTGAACGCGTGCATGGAAACGGTGTCTTTCACCTAGTCGGACCAAGCGGGGGTGGTGCGCACCTGCGAATGGCCTATGCGGTGGTGACCGAACAGGCCATTCGTCAGATCTGATGCCTAACGTCTTCGGTAAGCACACCGATTCAGGAAAGCTCGGGAGACGCCATGCCCAGACCACGCCGCCGACTGGCGAGCACCTGCATCGGTACGGTCACGGCCGGACTGCTCGCGACCGGTGCCGCGCTCGCGGCACCCGAGGAGGACCGGCCCAGGGGCTCCGACATCGCCATGGGCGCCTATCTCGACTACGGGCCGCCCGGAGTGGCCCGCATCCCGCTCCTGTCGCGCTGGCTGGGCGGCAGGGAGATCCGGGTGGGGCACACCTATCTCCCCGGCGACCAGTGGGCGGGCATCGAGGGGAACGTCTCGTTCCTCGCGGACTGGGCCGCCTGGCGGCTGGCCGACGACGACCGGATGTTCGTCCTCAACGTGCCCATGCAGGCGCGGAACGAGGAGCGGGTGCCCGACTACCAGGTGGCCCAGCTGATCCGGGCGGGCGCGGAGGGCCAGTACGACCGGCACTTCCGCAGGCTCGCCGAGAAACTGGTGGCGCTGGGCGTCCCCGACACGGTGATCGTGCTCGGCTGGGAGATGAACGGCACCACCTACACCCACCGCTGCGGGCCGGACCCGGAGGGCTGGAAGACGTACTGGAAGCGCGTCGTCACCACGATGCGGTCGGTGCCGGGACAGAAGTTCAAGTTCGATTTCGCCCCGAACCGGGGGACGGACGCGATCGGCTGGACCGCGTGCTACCCCGGTGACGACGTGGTCGACATCATCGGGATGGATTCGTACGACCAGGCTCCCGGCCGGACCTTCGACGACCAGATCACCCAGCCGTACGGGCTCCAGAAGCACGTCGACTTCGCGAAGGCACACGGCAAGCAGATCTCGTACCCGGAGTGGGGGCTGTACCGCCACGGGGACAATCCGGAGTACGTGCGGCGCATGCTGAAGTGGATCGAGCAGCACAAGCCGCTCTACCACACCATCACCGACTACTGCCCGCACGGCGTGTGGCAGTGCAAGCAGAACCCGGACTCGGCGAAGGTCTTCCGCGACGCGCTGACGCCCGAGAAGCCCGGCCCGGTGATCCCGACCCCGGTGGTCCCGACGCCCGTCATCCCGACCCCGGTGGTCCCGACGCCCGTGGTTCCCACACCGGTCGTCCCGACCCCGCAGATCCCGACGCCGCAGATC
This sequence comes from Streptomyces sp. NPDC058701, assembly GCF_042715295.1. Taxonomy (NCBI): domain Bacteria; kingdom Bacillati; phylum Actinomycetota; class Actinomycetes; order Kitasatosporales; family Streptomycetaceae; genus Streptomyces; species Streptomyces sp. NPDC058701. Next base: position 149,493 of record NZ_JBHXSY010000015.1, read on the forward strand.
CCGACGCCCCAGGTCCCCACCCCGCAGGTCCCGACGCCCGAGGCGCCGACGCCGGTCACCCCGAGCCCGCTCGTCCCGACGCCGCAGGTGCCGGGCCCGGAGGTCCCGAGCCCGGCCGTGCCCTCGCCGGTGGTCCCGTCGCCCCTGGTGCCGCTGCCGGTCACCCCGAGCCCGGCGGTCCCCTCGCCGGCCGTCCCCTCGCCGGTGGTCCCGTCGCCCGCGAGCCCGGCGCCCTCGCCCGCCGCGCCGAGCCCGCTCGTCCCGCCGCCCGCGCCCACGGCGCCCAAGCCCCAGCCGCAGCCGCCGAAGCCGAAGCCGCCGGTCAACAGCAAGCAGTGGTGCGTGCCCGTCAACTTCGGCGAGTGGCTCTCCAAGCTCGTCGGCAAGCAGTCGTTCTGCGTCCAGGTCGACTGGAAGGACGACTTCCGCTTCTGGCCCTTCTAGCCGGGTCATCGCACCCGCAGGTCGTTGAGCCGCGCCCGCCAGTCCCTGGCGACCGGCAGCGCCTCCCGCAGCGCGTTCACCGCCCGCCCGCGCCCCGTGAGCTGCGACTCGTGCAGTCGCAGCAGGGGCGCGAGCGCGGCCGTGGCCAGCAGGAACCGCTGGTTCACGACCGTCTCGGGCCGCCAGTGGTTCTTGTACGGCTCGCTGCCGCGCAGGAAGCTCACCACCGGGCGGCCGTCGGCGAGCGCCCGGCCCGTCTCGTGGCGCAGCAGCAGCGTCGCCACGTCCACCTTGCGCGTGCGCAGGTCCGGGTCGGCGCCGTACAGGTAGCCGCCGCTCAGCCCGGCCGACAGCAGCGTGACGTTCGCCGCCACCACCTCGCCGTCGAGGCGGAACTCCGTCAGCCGGCCCTCCCCGGCCCGCACCATCCGCCGGGTGGCCCGGGTCAGGTGCTCGGCGAACCGGGGCCTCAGGTGCTCGGGGGTCACCCCGCGGCCGCGCCACTGCTTCTCGTGCAGCCGCAGCAAGGTCCGTACGGCGCGCGGCACCTCCTGCTCGGTGACCTCGTGCTCCTCGATCCCGGCCGCGTCCGTCTTGCGGAGCTTGGCCCGCACCCGCTGGCCCCCGGAGGCCGGCATCCGCTTGACGAGCTCGTCGAAGGGGAGCGTCGGCAGCTCCATGCAGGTGGAGTCGGTGAGCTTGCTGCGGGCCCCGGCCCAGTGCTCGTACACGCCTTCCGCGGCGGCCCCCGGACGCACCTCGCGCAGGTCGACGACCGCGCTCCGGGCGGCCCGGTGCAGCCCGCGGGCCAGCGCCGGGACGACCTGGCCGGCGTGCTCGGCGGCCACGAGCACGTCGAAGTAGTCGGTGATGTTGCCGCCGAGCGGCACCAGCAGCGGCAGCGGCCGGTGGACGAGCATCAGCGCGGCCGCGCCGACCAGCTCCCCGTCGCGCCGCACGAGGACGATCCGGAGCCGGCCCTCCTTCCCGTACGACAGCCACCAGGAGTGCAGCCATGCGTGGCTCTGGAAGGGGGTGGCGGTGGGGCAGCCGCGGACGAGCCGGTTCCACGGCTCCTCCAGCGCGGCGAACTGCCGGGGGTCGCGGCACAGCGTCACCGCCAGGGCCCCCGCGGAGCCCGGGCTCATCGCACGGGCTCCTTCTCCTTGTTCTCGGCGTGGTCGCCCTGCGCCGGGAGCGTGGCGTACTCCCCGACCGCGGGCGCGCCCGCGACGGCGGCGCCGTCGGTCTGGTCCCGGTGCCGGCCGCGCGCCGGCCGGGCCAGCAGCCACAGCCCGCCCAGCAGGCCGCCCGCGCACATCCCGACGGCGCCGCTGATCGGGGCGGACGGGGAGGCCGGGTCGGCGGGGGCCACGGCCTGGCTGAACAGCAGCAGCTGGACGCCCGTGTTCTTCGCGGCCTGATTGCTGCTCAGGGACAACGCGTCCGCGACGGCGTTGGCGATGTCGGCGGCCCCGGCGGGGCTCTCGGAGGTCCCGGTGATGGCGATCATCGGGGATTCGGGGGAGGTCTCCGCCCGCACCTGGGTCCGCAGCTGCCGGACGGTGACGCCCGCGCGCGGCTGGGCGTACGCGAGGGTGGAACTGCTGGTGGCGATCCGGGCGTACGCCTGGGCGAAGCCCAGCGCGGTGGCCGGTTCGGTGGTGTCGTCGGGGACGGCGACGACGTAGCTGGTGGCGGCGTACTCGGGGGCCTTGAGCACCCCGTACGCACCGCCCGCGGCCAGCCCGAGCAGGGCGCAGGCGGGCAGCGGCCACCACGCGGGCGGCGGCCCGGGCCTGCGCCGGGCGGCCTTCTTCTGCTCCGAGCGGTGGTCGGACTTCTTCTGGTCGGCGGTGTCGGCCATGGGCGTGCTCGCTTCCTGGGAGTGGAGGGGCGTTCTCGGGGTACCGGCCGTTCCCCGGCCGGGTGGGTGCGGATCAGCCGGGCCCGGGGCCGCCGGACCCGTCCCGTCCGGAGCGGGGGCGGCCCGGGCCCGGCCCCGCCGGGGACCGCGGGGACGCGGCGGCCGGGACCGTCCGGGACCGGTCCGCCGGCGCGGCCAGCGCGAGGGCGTAGACGTCCAGGAGCTGCTGGGCGCTGCGGGCGATGTCGTAGCGGCGGACCACGGGCGGCGGCGGCAGCCGGCGGGCCCCCGCCTCCATGTGGCCGCGCAGGGCCGCGACCAGCTCCTCCGTGCCGGGGCCGATGCGCCGGGCGCCGGGCGCCTGGGCGGCCGGCAGGTCGTCGATGGCCGGGCAGGTCACGTGGAGCACCGGCAGGCCGGCGGCCAGCGCCTCCACCACCGCGAGGCCGAACGCCTCCTCCCGGGACGGGGAGACGAAGACGTCCATGGCGGCCAGCAGCGCCGGGATGCCCGGGGTGCGGCCGTCGGCGCTGTCGCCGAGCGGGTCCCGCTCCCCCAGCAGGTGGATGCGGCTCTGCGCGCCCAGCTCGGCGGCCAGCAGCCGCAGCGCGGCCCGCTCCGGGCCGTCGCCGGCCAGCAGCAGGTGCGCCCCGGGCAGCGCCGCGACGGCCCGGACCAGGACGTCGAACCGCTTGCCCGGCACCAGTCGGCCGACGCCGCCGACCACGAAGGCCCGCTCCGGCAGCCCCGTGCGGACCCGGGTGGAGCGCCGGACGCCCCCGTCGAAGCGGAAGCGGACGGCCTCGATGCCGTTGGGTACGACGTGCACCCGCGCGGCCGGCACACCCCAGCCCTCCAGCCGGGCCGCCACGGTGTCCGACACCGCCACGGTCGCGGCGCCGAGGCGCTCGCTGGCCAGGTACAGCGCCCGTACGCCGCCCGACAGCGCCCGGCCCTCGATCTCGCCCTCGCCGAGGGAGTGCTCGGTGGCCACGGTCGTCCCGACCCCGGCGAGCCGGGCCGCGAGCCGCCCGTACACGCAGGCCCGGTACAGGTGCGTGTGCACGAGGTCGTACCGGCCGCGGCGGATGAACCTCACCAGCCGCGGCAGCGCGCCGAGGTCCCGGTTGCCCGTCATCCCCAGGTGGACGACGCGGACCCCGTCGGCGCGCAGCCCCTCGGCGACCGGCCCGGGGTTCGTCAGCGTCAGTACGTCGCAGGGCATGGGCATGTGCCGCAGCAGCAGCCGCAGCTGCTGCTCGGCGCCGCCCACTCCGAGCCCGGTGATGATGTGGAGCGCCCTGGCCTCCCGCACGTCCTTGCGCACGTCCTTCACCGGCGCACCCCCCGCCGGAGCTCCCGGACCTGGTGGCGCAGCTGCTTGACCCGCAGTCGCGCCCCGCCGTCGGACTGGCTGACGTGCGTGCGGGGCAGCGCGTGCGGTCCCGCGAGGCGGCCCGGGTCGATGGCGCAGGCGTAGCCGTACCCGGCGGCCCGCGTCGCGTCGACGACCCGCGCGTCGAGGTGTCCGTACGGGTAGCAGAAGCCCTCCGGCCGGGTCCCGGTCAGCTCGCGCAGCAGGTCGCGGCTGCCCCGCAGCTCTTGCAGGAGCACGTCGTCGGCGGCTGCGGTGAGGTCCTGGTGGAGCAGCCCGTGCGAGCCGATCTCCTGTCCGGCGGCGGCGACCTCGCGGATGCCCTCGGCGGTGAGCAGGGCCTTGCGGGGGCCCAGCGGGTCCCACACGTTGTCGACGCCGAGCCGGCCGGGCAGCACGAAGAGGGTGGAGGTGCAGTCGTAGCGGCGCAGCAGCGGCAGGGCCCGGGTCAGGAAGTCGGTGTACCCGTCGTCGAAGGTGAGGCCGACGAGCCCGTCGCCGCGTCCGGCGGCCCGGGCCCGGAGCAGCTCCCCGACGGACACGCCGCGCAGGCCCCGGGAGCGGAGCCACCGCAGCTGGGCCTCCAGGGCGCGCGGGGTGACGGTGATCCCGTACGGGTCCTCGGCGGGGTCGGTGAACTCGGCGACCGAGTGGTACATCAGGACCCACGGCGATGCGGACCGTGGGGCGGGGACCACCACGGCGGCGGGCGCCGTGTCGGAGTCAGCGGACATTGCGGAACCTCTGCGTGAGCTGGGAGGAGAACTGGGCGATCTGGCCGGGCAGGGCGGTGACTTCGAGCGCCCGTATGGCCATGCCGGTGGCCCCGAACATGGCGGGGACGAGCAGGCAGCCGAGGGCGGCGCTGACCGTCGGGTCGGGGATCATCGGGCCGGCGATCCAGCCGGTGCCGCAGGCGGCGACGGCGGCGACGGCGAGCCGGCCGATGCTGACGGCGACCCGGCGGACCTGGATGGCCACGATCCGGGAGCCGAGGCCGGTGAGGAGGAGGACGGCGGTGGTGGTGATGCCGGCCGCGTTGGCGGCGGCGATGCCCCGGGTGCCCCACCAGCCGACGGCGAAGGCTCCGGCCACGATGTTGACGAGGAGGCCGGCGCCCATCGCAAGCGCCGGGAACCAGGTGGGCCGGGCGGTCGAGAAGAAGGGCCGGGACAGCGCGCCGACGAGGCAGTGGCCGAGGAGTCCGAGTCCGTAGACCCGCATGACGGAGGCGGTGGCGAGGGTGTCCTGGTGGGTGAAGGCACCGCGTTCGAAGAGGACCTGGATGATCTGCGGGGCGTAGCCGATGACCAGCGCGGTGCCCATCAGGACGGCGAGGGAGGCCAGCGCCAGGTCCTGCTCGACCCGGCGGCGGGCCTTCTCGCGCTCGCCGGCGGCCATGGCCTGGGCCACCACCGGGAAGGTGACGGTGCAGATCATCAGCGCCAGCACCATCGGCATCTGCGCCACCTTCTGGGCGTAGTTCAGGTGCGAGATGGCGCCGGAGGGCAGGGAGGCGGCGAGGAACCGCTCCACCAGGACCTGGGACTGCCGGAAGACCGCGAAGAAGATCACGGGGGCGATGAGGCCGAAGGCGATGAGGGTGGGCCGGTCGCGGTCGCGCCGGCTGCGCGGGGCGCGCTTGGCCCGGGTCGGCCCGAATCCCACGTTCCGGATGAAGGCGGGCAGTTGGACCAGGACCATCAGCAGCCCGCCGACGGCGACTCCGGCGGCCGCCGCCCGCACCCCCCACAGGGCGTGCAGGGCGAGCATGGTGCCGATGATGCCGACGTTGTACGAGACGTAGATCGCGGCCGGCGGTACGAAGGACCGGTGCGCCCGCAGCGCGGCGCTGAAATAGCCGGCGATGCCGAAGGAGAGCACGGTCAGCGCGGTCAGCCGGGTGCACTGCACGGCGAGCCCGGGGTCGGGCAGGCCGGGGGCGAGGACGGCGACGACGAGCGGCGCGGCCACGATGAGGACGGAGGCCACGGCGGCGAGGAACACGGCCAGCCGCGGCAGGGTCGCCGCCACCAGCATCCGTACGGGGTCCTGGGCGCGGGCCTCCTGGCGGGTGAGGCCGGCCCGTCCGGTGGCCCGGCGGGCCAGGGCGTGGCTGAAGGCGGGGACCATCAGCAGGGCCATGGCGTCCTCGATGAGGAGCGTCGAGGCCATCTCCGGCACGGTCCACGCGATCAGGAAGGCGTCGCTGTCGGGCCCGGCGCCGAAGAGGTGCGCGATGGTCTGGTCGCGTACGAGTCCGAACACCGCCCCGGCGGCGGTGAGCCCCGCGGTGACGGCGGCGGCCCTGGCGAGGAACCGCCCCAGCGGCGCGGGCGCGTTCCCGCCCGGGGAGGCCGCCGGGCGGGGGACCGCGGCGGCGGCCCGGCGGGGGGCCGTGCGGACCCCCGGGGCGGCGCCGCCCGCGTACCGGGCGGGTCCGGCGGGCGGCCCGGGTGCGGTGCCGGACCGGGCGCCGGCGCCGGATCCGGTCGCGGACCCGGCGGCGGCGTCGGCGTCGGCGCCGGTCGCGGACCGGGCCACGACCCGCACGCTGCGGACGTCACGGCGGCGGCCGCCGTCCGCCGCGGCCGCCCCGGCGGGCTCCCCCGGCGGGCGGGCCGGATCCGGTCCGGCGGCGCCGTGCGGGATTCCCGGCACACGGGCGGGGCCCGCCCCGGCCGGAGGGCCGGAGGCGGGCCGCCAGGGCGTGGTGTCCGTCACCGGCGGGCCGCACCGGGGACGGCGCGCGGTCCGGCCGCGGGGCCGGTGCGCCCGGCCGCGGTGTCCCGCGGGGGCAGGGCCCACCAGGCGGCCAGGCCGATGATCACCCCGGTCAGGACGGTGGACGGTCCGCCGATGTCCGCGTAGAGGAAGTCGGTCAGCTGCCACACGAGCAGGCCGACCGCGATGAGCCCGCAGTCCCGCACCGACCCGCCGACGGCGAGCCGTCGCAGGCCCGCCACCAGCAGCGCCGCCCAGCCGCCCACCAGCGCGACCAGTCCGATCAGCCCCTGCTCGCTGAGGATCAGCAGGTACATGTTGTGCGGGGAGAGCAGCGGCTGGCGGATGTACGCCTGCCCCGCGCCGGCGGTGTCGCTGCCGGAGGACAGCCCCAGCGAGGAGTGCCCGTCGCGGTGGGCGGGGAACCCCTTGAGGCCCACTCCCGCCGCCGGCCGCTCGCGCCACATCGACTCGGCGGCGGCCCACATCGTGTACCGGTCCGTCACCGACTGGTCGGGGGCGCTGGAGACCTGCGTGATGGAGGTCAGCCGCTCCGCGACCATCTCGGAACCGACCCCGAGCCCGCCCACCAGCACCACGCCCGTCGCGGCCAGTGCGAGGAGCACCTTCAGCGCCCGCCGGATCCCGGCCAGCACCATCACGAGCACCGCCGCGCCCAGGGTCGCGATCCAGGCGCCCCGGCTGAACGACAGCGCCAGCGGCAGGGTGGCCGCGAGCGCCGCGCCCGCGGCCACCCGGCGGACCGTGCGGGGCAGCCCCGGCGACAGCGCGGCGGCGGTCGCCACGATCAGCCCGTACGCCACCACGGTGGCCATGCCCATGACGTCGCCGGGGCCGAAGGTGCCCACGGCCCGGATGTCCTCGCCCTGGTACGAGGCCCCGGTGCGGGTCGCGAACTGCACGACTCCCACCGCGCCCTGGACCAGCGCCAGCACCACGAAGCACCCGGCGGCGATCCGGAACTCCCCGGCGTCGCGCACCAGCAGCACCACGGCCGCCGGAACCAGGACGAAGACCTGGAGGTAGCGCACGAAGCCCGGCAGGGCGGCGTACGGGTCGCCCGCCGTCACCGTCGCCACGGCGAGCCCCACGGCGGGCATCCCGAGGACCAGCACGCCGAGCGGGCTCAGTTCCCGCACCCGCCCGCGCAGCGCCTGGACCGCGCAGACGAGCACCAGCAGCAGCGAGGCGGCGTCGGCGGGTCCCACCTTGCCGGAGGCGGTCGCGTCGCCCGCCGGGAGCGGGGCGAGCAGCAACAGCACGGTCGCGGCGAGCGGCAGCAGCGGCCAGTGCCGGCGCAGCAGGCCCGGCACCTCGGACCGCACGCCGTCGAGGGGGACGGCGAGGCTCATCAGCTGCCCCCCAGCCGGAAGCGGAAGAAGGAGGCCGCGGTCCGGGCGAGGATCCACAGGTCCTGCCAGAGCGACCAGGTGTCGATGTAGTGGTTGTCGAAGCGGGCCCGGTCCTCGATGGAGGTGTCCCCGCGCAGGCCGTTGATCTGGGCGAGGCCGGTGATGCCGACCGGCATCCGGTGGCGTGCCTCGTAGCCGGGGTGCACGGTGGAGAACTTGGCCACGAAGAAGGGCCGTTCGGGCCGCGGGCCGACCAGGCTCATCTCACCGCGCACGACGTTCCACAGCTGCGGCAGCTCGTCCAGCGAGGACTTGCGCAGGAAGGAGCCGACCCGGCTCATCCGGCGGTCGCCGGCGACCGTCCAGCGGGTGGCGGACTCGTGCGCGTCGGCGCGCAGGGTGCGGAACTTCAGCAGGGTGAAGGGCCGTCCGTACAGGCCGACGCGCTCCTGCCGGAAGATGACGCCGGGGCCGTCGCAGGTCCGTACGGCCAGCGCGCACAGCAGCATCACGGGCGCGGCGGCGGCCAGGGCGACCAGCGCGAGCGCGGCGTCGATGCCGCGCTTGGCCCAGCGCTCCAGGGGCCGCGCGGGGCGCGGCAGCAGCGGCTGGACGGCGTACCCCCACAGCTGGTCGGCGGGGTGCGCCACCCGCATGCCGGTGACCTTGGCGGTCCCGGCCGGGTCGGCGAGCCAGAGCCGGCAGCCGTGGTCGTGGAAGAGGCGGACCAGCGAGGCGGTGCGCTCGTCGGCCTCCGGCGGGCGGGTGAACACCGCGTGCCGCACCGAGTTCTGGATGACGGCGCGGCGCACGTCCTCGTGGGTGGCGAGGACGGGCAGCGGGCCGGTGTCCGTTCCGTCCCCGGAAGCGGTGTCGGCGAGGCCGACGGGGCGCAGCCCGTACTCGGGGCGGCCGTGCAGGGCGGCGGCCACCGCCCCGGCCCCGGTGAGGGGACCGACGACGAGCGCGGAGTCGGGCCGGCGGACGGCGGTGCGGCGCCTGAGCTGGTTGACGAGCCCGCGGCCCGCGCACGCCAGGACGGCCTGGAGGCAGACGGCGGTCAGCAGCGCGGCCCAGCCCAGCGCCCGGCCCGGGGCCACGGCGGCGACGAGCGCGGCGGTGCCGGCCCACAGGACGGCGGAGCGCCCGGCGAGGGCGGGCAGTTCGAGGAGGGCGGAGGGGGCGAGGCGCGGCCGGTACAGCCCGGCCTGCGCGTGCAGCGCGGCCAGCAGCACGGCGGCGGGCACGGCCGCGGCGGCGGGCAGCGCCGCCGTCCCCGGCGGGGCGGCCGCGGGCAGGGCCGCCGCGGTGAGGACGGCGGCGAGCGCGTCGGCGGCGAGCAGCGGGAGCACCCCGTCCCGGCGGCGGACCCGCCGCGGCCGCAGGGCGGGCCGCGCCTGGTCGGCCCTGGGCCCGCGCGGGGGGTGGATGGCGGCCCGGGAACGGCGGACGGCGGTGGTTCCGGCGGCCGTGCCGCCGTGCCCCGTGCCGCCCTGCCCGGTGTGCCGGGCGGGTGCGCTGTCCATCGTCATCGGCTGATGCGCTCCTGGTTCAAGGGCCGGGGCCTGCCCAGCAGTTCGTGGTACAGGCCGGTGACCGCGTCCGTGGTCCGCCGCACGTCGAATTCGGTCCGGGCGTGCTGCCGGGCCTGCTCGCCGAGTTCGGCGAGCAGCCGCGGTTCGGCGAGCAGCCGTCCCAGGGCCTTGGCCAGGGCCGTCGGGTCCTCCGGCGGCACCAGGCACAGCCGTCCCTGGCCGGACGGCAGGCTCTCCCGGGCTCCGCTGACATCCGAGACCAGGACCGGGCGGCCGCAGGCCATGGCTTCGAGCGGGGCGAGCGCCATGCCTTCCCACCGCGACGGCAGTACAACGAGATCGGCGGCCCGAAGCCACGGTCGGATGTCGGGGGCGGGGCCCGCGAAGAGGACTCCGGGCGGCGCCGTGCGGCGCAGCCGTTCGCTGTCGGGGCCGTCCCCGACAAGGGCGAGCCGGGCCCCGGGCACCGCGCCCAGCACCTCCGGCCAGGCCCGCAGCAGGACGTCCTGGCCCTTCTGCGGGCAGATCCGGCCGACGCACACGACGAGCGGCCCGTCGCCCTGGAAGGCGGCGGGCAGGGGCAGTTCGGCGCGCGCGCCGGCGCGGACGAGGTCGGCGTCGGGCCCGCCCGGGCCGAAGTGGCCGAGGTCGACGCCGTTGCGGACCACCGACCATCGGGCAGTGATCCCCTCGGACTCCCCGGCGCGGCGTTCGGCCTCGCTGACGCAGAGCACCCGGTCGGCCCAGCGGGCCCCGTACCGCTCCCAGCGCAGGGCGAGCGCGCCGGTGGCCCCGCCGACGGCGTCGAAGGACCAGGCGTGGGGCTGGAAGACGGTGGGTACGGATCCCCGCGCGGCGAGCCGGCCGGCCAGTCCGGCCTTCGCGCTGTGCGCGTGCAGCAGGTCGGGACGGACGCGGCGGAGCAGCCGCCGGGCGCCGATCACCTCGGCGGGCAGTCCGGGCCCGGGGGCCCGCCCGGCGCGCCAGGGCAGGACCTGCGCGCCGGCGTCCCGGGCCGCGCCGGCGAGGAAGCCGCCGGGCGGGCAGCCGACGACGGCGCGCAGGCCCGCGGCGCTCTGCGCACGGACGAGGTCGACGACGACGCGGGCGACCCCGCCGTCGACGGGCTGGACGAGGTGGAGGACGGTCGGCAGCTGAGCTGCCAAAGGCTGTGTGGGCACGTGGAGTGGTCCCCTGGGTTCAGCGGCGCGCGTCTGTCTGTACGAAGAGCACACCGAGGAAATGACCCTGACTTTCGCCCGTGAACCTGAAGCTCAGGCTGCGGGCGCCACCGGACAGTGCGGGACTCAGGTCGAACACGTCCGCGTCATATCCGAGACTATTCATATGTTCGGGCTGTCGCACGAACGAGTGACGCCCGAATTCCGTGATCGTGGAATTCATAACATCATTAAAAGGATTTTCTGAATCGCCGAGTTTGACCCTCCGGCCGCTGTCCGCCGTCACGGTGAGCGAGTCCCCGAGAACACCGCGGTCCCCGTCGTACCCGACCACACCGGCCCGCCCCGCCGAGCCGGGCGGCGCGTCCAGGCCCCGGACCTCGACGGTCCTGTCACCGGCCCGGGCGGCCAGCACCTCGAAGCCGTCCCACAGCGAGATCCGGCGCAGCGGCTCCCGCGGGTGCTCGTAGGCGACGACCAGCGTCCAGCCGCCCCAGGCCCCGACCTCGGAGTGGCCCCTGGCGATGTTGAGCTGGGCCACCGTCCACATCCCCGCGCCGCCCCCGCGGACCAGCGGGGTCACGTCCGCGCTGGCCTGGTAGGCGTCGCTGCCGGCGTCCACGCGGTGGCCCGTCACCGTGTCGGCGAGGACCTCCTTGTACGCGCCGCCCGGCTCGGCGACCAGCACCCGACCGTTGTCCTGCGGCGGCTTCTGCTCACCGACGCGCAGGTTGCCGCCCCAGTAGAGGCGGGCGTACGAGACCTTCGCCCCCTGGGGCACCTTGAGTTCGGCCCGGGTGGAGTTGTAGGTGTCGGGGTCCTTGTCGACGTCGCTGTAGAACATCTCGAAGTCGCCGTTGACCCCGGCCGCGCCCCGCTTGACCTCGGCGCACGGCTCGGCGTCCGGGGACTCCTCCCGGCGGCAGCCGATGCTCGAGTTGGAGGCCCTCACCAGCCCGCCGTGCTGCACGGCCTGGTAACGCTCGGTGAACGGAACCCGGGCCAGCTCCCTGGAGGCGGGAACTCCCGGAGCTGCGGCCGCCGCCACCGCCGCGGGAACGTGTACGGAAAGTGCGAGGCAGGACAGCAGACCGAGCGTGCCGAGGATTCTGCGGGAGGAACCCATGACCCTGTCTCCATTTTCGATCAGGGGGACAAAACAGGAGTGAACTTTGTCAGAAATCAGGCTGGAAATCACGTCGGACTCGCCTGTACGGCCTTTCGGGCGATAGCACGCACCCTCAAAGCGGGCGGATCGTTATCGCAGGCACCATTGTTCGAATGAAAAGGAAAAGCGAAGAGGAAGAGGGCACCGGCACGGGGCCCGGCCACGGCCGGCCCGGACGCGGCTCCGCCGCCCGGCGACACGAGGGCCGCACCCGGCACCCGGCGCCCGGCGCCCCGGTGAACGGACGTGGCGGATCCGAGCCCCCGTTCCCCCTCCGGTTCACCCCCGTTCGGCGGCGCCGCCGTCAACGCCCGGGCACCGGAACGTCAACCGCGCCACCCGAAACGTCGGCATCCGGGTGAAGCCACGCAACCCCAACAGGGTCCGGTCCGTTGATCCGAGTGCTCCAGTACCGGGCAATCCTGCAAAAAAGGGACGACAATGATCAAGAAGATGATGGCCACGGCAGCGGTTGCGGCCTCGGTCGTGGGCATGGGTGCCGCCATGGCGCCGCAGGCGATGGCCATCGGGAACGACAACGGCGTCAACACCTCGAACGGCAACAACGCCGCGCAGATCTACGGCAACCAGGCCACCTACGGCAACATGAGCCCGCAGATGGCGCTGATCCAGGGCTCGTTCAACAAGCCCTGCATCGCCCTCCCCGCGAAGGCCAACGTGCAGTCCGTGCTGGCCCTGGTCAACGTCGGCGTCCAGGACATCCCCGTCCTGTCCAGCCCGCAGAACCAGCAGTGCACCGAGAACTCCACCCAGGCCAAGGGTGACGAGGCCCTGTCGCACATCCTCAGCAACATCCCGGTCCTGTCGGGCAACGTCTCCTCCGGCAGCTGACCGAGGTCCGCGCCAGCGAGGCCGCCGCACCCACGGGTCGCGGCGGCCTCGCCGCATGTAGGGCCGGGGCCGACCGCCCACGCGAAGGGCGACTCATGTCCCCCACCCGCCCCCAATTCGCGCCGCGCATCGGGGTGAATTACCGAACCGCCGCCAAAAACATGCGGTTTCTTTTCCCGAACCCGCTCGTTGTTAATTCTGCAGTGGATACGCCTCTGCGGGAAAGGATCGAAATCAAATGACGTACAAGAAGGCACTCGTGCTGACCGCCGGCGTTCTGATGGCTGCCGGTGCCGCCTCCCCCGCCATGGCCGACGCCGACGCCAAGGGCGCGGCCGTGGGTTCCCCGGGCGTCCTGTCCGGCAACCTGCTCCAGGTCCCGGTGCACGTCCCGGTCAACGTCTGCGGCAACACCGTCAACGTGATCGCGCTGCTGAACCCCGCGTTCGGCAACACCTGCGTCAACGCCTGACGAAGCGCCTCCGCCCGCGAGGGCGAACCTCCTCGGGGTGGCCTCGGAGTGCACGGCGGTGCACTCCGAGGCCACCTTCGATTCAGCACCGGCAGCACCGCCGGTAGACAGGGAAGGACCCATGCGACAGGTACTGAGCCGACAAGTACTGGGCAAGGGGATGCTCACGGCGGCAGCCGCGTCGAGCCTGCTGTCGATCGCGACCGGCGCGGCCTACGCGCACCAGGGAGCGGCCGCCGAGGCCTCGCACTCGCCGGGCGTGCTGTCCGGCAACAGCGTCTCGGTACCGGTCACCTTCGCCCCGAACGTGTGCGGCAACAGCGTGGACGGCGGTGCGGCGCTCAACCCCGCGATGGGGAACCGGTGCGTCACCACCACCGGCGACTCCGGCCACGACTACGCGCGCCACCTGAGCCCGGAGAACGCCGAGGCCCTGGAGCGCTACCTCGACGAGCGCGACGCCCGGCACGCGGTGCCGGAGCAGCGCCACGGGGAGCCGCGGCACGAGGGCCCCCGGCACGCGGCCCCGCGCCACGAGACCCCGCGCCACGAGATCCCGCAGTCCGAAGCCCCGCGGCACGAAGCTCCTCGGCACGCCGAGCCGACCCGGCCGGGCCCCCGGCACGCGGCCCCGCGCCACGAGGAGCAGGAGCACCGGGGCGGCTACGGCGGCCCCGGCGAGCAGCGGGCCGAGGAGGAGTGCGACGACCACCCCGGGTCCGCGCCGCACCCGCCCGCGCACCACGTCCCGCCGGCCCCCGGGCAGCCGGGGCCCGAGCCCGTCGGGGAGCACCCGGCCCCGCAGCCGCCGCCGGTCGACGAGGCGCCCGCCCCGCTGCCGGCTCCGGAGGCGCAGACTCCCGTACCGCTTCCCGCGCCGCTCCCGGAGCCCGCACCGGTCCCGGTCGAGGCCCCGCAGCCGCTGCCCGCACCGGCGCCCGGACCGGAGGAGGGCCCCTCGGGGCCGCCGCACGGGAGCATGCCCGTGGTGTACCCGGCCCCCGCTCCGGCGCCCGAGCCCGTACGGCCGCCCGCCGACCAGCCGCCGGCCGCCCCGGGTGGTGACGCCCCCGTCCACGCCACCCCGGCTCCGGCGCCCGCGCCGGCTCCCGCCCCGGTCCCGGCCCCCGAACCGGCGCCCGCGCCGGCGCGGGTCACCGCTCCCGTCCTGGCGGAGACCGGCGCGGGCCAGCCCGCGGCGGCGGCCGCGCTGGCGTCGGCCCTGATCCTGGGCGGCGCCATTCTGTACCGGCGGTCCCGGCTCTCCTGAGCGGCAATACCGGTCAGCAGAAAAAACATCGGCCGGAGAATTCCTTGTCGGATTCTCCGGCCGTTGCCGTGTACCCGCGCGACCGCGTTTCCGCAGCGACGGGGAATCGTTAGCCAAAGCGATAGCGGCGCGACGGTCGCCGCTGACACCTCTGTCCATGAAAGAAGAGGATTTCGATAATGAAGCTCACGAAGATCGCCGCTGTCGTCGTCGGCTCCGTCGCCGCCCTCGGCGCCTCCGCTCCCGCCTTCGCGGCCGAGGCACCCGCCGCGATGCCCCCCATGAGCCTGACCGGCGGGGTGACGGAGACCCTGAACGCCGTGGGCCCCGTCTCCGAGTCCCTCCCGCAGACCGTGGGCAACGGACTGGCCGAGCAGGGTGACCACGTCAACAAGGTCGTGGGAACGGTCCAGAAGGTCAACAAGGCCCGCAACGACCTTCCCGGCGAGGTCCTCGGCCTGGCGAACGGCGCCACCAAGTCGAACCCGATGCTCGGCGGCGTGACCCTCAACGGCGGCACCAGCTGACCCGTCCCGGCTGAACACCTGCCGACATGACTGTGGGCGCCACCGGCAAGGCCGGGGCGCCCACAGGCGGTGGTGCGGCTGACGTCAGTCGTTGATGCAGACGTTGCCGAACGCCGGGTTCAGCAGGCCGACCACGTTCACGGAGTTGCCGCAGACGTTGACCGGGATGTGGACCGGAACCTGGGCCAGGTTGCCGGACAGAACGCCCGGGGAGCCCACGGCCGCGCCCTCGGCCGAGGAGTCGGCGGAGGCTGCACCGGCGGCACCGGCCACGGCGAGACCAGCGGTGGCCATGACCAGGGCGGCCTTCTTGGCAGAGTTCATGGGAAGTGCACCTTCTGTTCGATGTTCTGCCCCGATCCCGGGGCTCACACCGAGCGAAACGCTCCAGCTTCCCAGAGGACACGGTTCCGCACGCGATCAGACCTGTTCAGCCCAATGGTCGTCACCGGTGCGAAACTCCGGCCGCGTTCCGGCGCCCTAGGGGACGGCGGGGATCTCGGGCAGGGCGGGGAGAGCGGGCATCAGATCCGCCGGCAGCGCGGGCACCTGGGCGGCGGGCGGCACCGCGGGCACCCCGGCGGCCGGCGGCAGCGCCGGCACCTCCACCGGGGGCAGCTTGAGGTCGGGCAGGCCCGGTACGGCCAGCAGGGCCGGGAGCTTCGGCAGCTCGATCGGCGGGATCTTCACCCCGGCGGGCAGCAGGCCCTCCAGGGACTTGAGGAGGTCCGCGATGGTCTTGGAGAGACCGGCGAGGAGGTCGTCGATCGGACCGGCCGCGGCGCGCCCCTCGATCGTCTCGATCTTCTGCTGGACGGCCGCGACCCGCTTCGTGATCTCGGCGGAGCCGGAACCCTCCGCGGCGACCGCGGGGGCGGCCGCGCCGGACAGTATGACGACGGCGAGGGCCGACGGGACGAGGAGGCGGGCGCGGGACGGCTTCGTGCGGTGCATGGGTGTTCCTTCTCCTGGTGGCACAGAAACGGACCCGATCGATCCGCTTCCTTACCCACCGTGCGAACACCTCGCACGGAGCGCAACAGGAGCGCGTGCGGTGCTGGCTGCGTACGGGCTTCGCGCAGGCGTCCGGAGGTGTCTCACCCGGGTCGGGGAAAAGTCCGGCCCGGGCAGGCCGTTTGAGTGAAGCAACGGAACCAACCCCCCGGTGGGGCAGTTGACCAGGGCGCTCCATCAGCGGGCACTCGTGCGACAGAAGGATCAAGATGTTCAAGAAGTTCATGACCGCCGCCGCGGTCACCGCCGTTGCGGTCGGCGCGGGCGCTGCTGCCGCGGCCCCGGCCATGGCCATCGGCAACGACAACGGGGTCAACACCGTCAACGGCAACG
>NZ_JBHXSY010000016.1:0-52011 GCF_042715295.1 Streptomyces sp. NPDC058701
TGCGGCTGCGGCTGCGGCTGCGGCTGCGGCTGCGGCTGCGGCTGCGGCTGCGGCTCGTCCACGGTGATGCCGAAGTCCGTCGCCAGGCCGGCCAGCCCGCTGGCGTACCCCTGGCCGACGGCCCTGAAGCGCCACGCACCGGAGCGCCGGTAGAGCTCGCCGCTCACGAACGCGGTCTCCGGGCCCGCCCGCATGTCGAAGCGGGCCAGCTCGACCCCGGACGCCGCGTCGAGGAGGACCAGGTGGAGACCGGGCACCTGCCCGAAGGTCCCGCCGTCCGCCGACGCGCAGAGCAGAACCCGTTCGACACCGGGTTCCACCGCGGCCAGGTCGATCGCGACCGTGTCGGCACCGGGCCGCTTGCCGAGGTGGCACACGGCCCCGGAGGCATGCCGGGGCTGGTTGTAGAAGATGAAGTCGGCATCGGAACGGACGCGGCCGCGCGCGGTCAGCAGCAGCGCGGACGCGTCCACATCCGGCACCCCGGGCCCGGCCGCCCAGCCGAGGACGGCCCGGACGCCGGTCGCGGCGATCGGCAGGTTGGCGCCTTTGTCCATGAGGGTCACGGCGTCCAGTCTGCCGCTCCACCCCTACGGGCGGTAGCCGATGTTCAGTTCCGCGACGGACGCGACCTACCGCGCGGCGTGACGGCGGGCGCCCCTTAGCGGCACAGCGCCGTGTCCACGACCGCCTCTACGCGCCGCGTGCCCGAGATCTCGGCCGGAATGCTGGTCACCGCGATGTTCGCGGCCCGGCGCCCGTCGTCGGTCACTCCGCCCCGCGTCTCGTACCCCACGATGTCGCCCCCGTGGCCCCAGTAGACGCCGCCGCAGGACAGCTTCCTGCTCATGAGCCCCAGCCCGTAGTGGGCTCCGGTGTCCCCGACCGGGACGGTGGTGCGCATCTCGGCGAGCTGGGCGGGCTCCAGAAGGTCGCCGCCGAGGAGCGCGGTGAAGAAGCGATTGACGTCGGAGTTGGTGGAGATCATCTGTCCAGCCGCCCCGCCCGCCGACGGGTCGACCTGCGTGGAGTCGCGCAGCTCCCCCGCTGCCATCACGCGGTAGCCCTTCGGGTGGGGTTCCCGGATGCTCTTGTCGCCGGGGGCGGGGAAGTAGGTGTGCCGCAGCCCGATGCGTTGGACGACACGGCGGTCGATCTCCTCGGCGAGGGGCCGGCCGGTGACCTTCTGGATGATCAGGCCCGCGAGCACGTAGTTCGTGTTGCTGTAGCTCCACCGGTTCCCCGGTTCGAACTCGGCCTTGTGCTTCAGGGCGATGTCCACGAGGTCCCGGGGCTCGAAGTACCGGTGCGCGATCTCGTCGTCACTGATGTACGGCCCGTAGTCGGGAAGTCCACTGGTGTGCTGCAGGAGCTGACGGACGGTGATGCGCCGTCCGTCGATGCCGTCTCCGTGCAGGAGTCCGGGGAGATGGGTGTCGACCTTGTCGTCGAGTCCTATCTTCCCCTCGCCCACCAGTTGCAGCACGACGACCGCGACGAACGTCTTGGTGTTGCTGCCGATCCGGACTTGGCCGTCCTTCGGCACCTTCGCCCCGGTGGCCAGGTCACCGACCCCCGCCGTGTACGTCCGGGTGCGGCCGTCGCCGCCCCTGACGGTCGCCAGGGCGGCGGGCTGACCGTCCCGTACCAGTGCGTTCAGACCGTGCTGCACGCTGTCCGGCCGCGCGGCGGCGGACGCCGTGACCGGCACCAGGACTCCGGCGGTCACGATGGCGGCGGCCACCGCGGCTGCGGCGGCCAGGCCTCCGCGGCGCCCGCCGCTCCGCCGCCCGGTGGAAGGGGTTCGGTGCCCTGTCTGTTCGCGCATGAGTCAACTCCGTTGCTATGTCCGGCCACCCGTCGATCGGGCAGGGCACGATCATGGGCGCCCGGGGCTTCGGTGCGCATCGCGGGAAGGGGGGAGAACGATCTCCCCCGATGGGGGGAGGCTCCGAGGGGACCGCCCGTCCATACTGGACCATCATGATCAAGGGACTCCGGCCGCTGCTGCGCCGCTCCACGTACGCGGGTGCGCTGTTCGCCTATGGCGCCGTCCTCGCGAGCCTTCCCCTGCTGTCGTTCGCGCTGGTGCCGGCGTTGGTGTGGCGATCGGCTCCGGAAGGCGTGCAGATCCTCGTGGTCCTGCTCGTCTGGGGGGCTCTGATCGGCCTGGTCGGTCTCGCCCGCACCACCCGGCGGGTGCTGATCGTGTCCGCCCGGCGGCTGCTGAGGGTGTCACTGCCCGAGCCGGTCGCCGCCCGGCCGTCGGGGAGTTCGCTCCTCGGACCGGCTCCCACCGGGCCGGCTCCGGCCGCTGCGTCCCGCGCCGACCGCTGGCGCACTCCGCTCTGGCTGCTGCTGCACGTGACACTCGGGTGGACGGGCGCGCTGACGAGCGGGCTGCTGCTCTTCATCGGCCTGGCCCTGCCCGGTGGCTGGCTCGACGCCATGGTGAGACTGAGCCTGTTCGGCCGGACGGTACGGGTGGAGGGCGGCTGGCAGAGCTGGGTGGTCGGGGGCGGCTGCCTGCTCGTCGCCGCCGTCGTGTGCCTGCTGGTGACGAAGGCTCTGCGGTGGTCGGCGCCCCGGCTCCTGGGCCCCTCCGCGGCCGAACGGCTGTCGCTGGCGGCCGAACGGGAACTGCGGCTCGCCGAACGCAACCGGCTGGCCCACGAGTTGCACGACTCGATAGGGCACACGCTGACGACCGCCACGATCCAGGCCGCGGTGGCCGGCGAGGTGCTCGCCGCCGACCCGGTGGCGGCGCGCGCCGCCCTGCGCAGCATCGAGGACTCCACCCGGGCCGCGCTGGAAGACCTGGACTACGTGCTCGGCCTCCTGCGCGAGAACGAGACCGAGACGGCGCCGACCCGCACCCTGGCCGATCTGCCCGAACTGCGCGACAGGGTCCGGCACACGGGCGCGGCGGTGAAGTGGGAGCTGACCGGGGACCTGACGCAGGTGCAGGGGACGCTCTCACGGGCCGCGTACAGGATTCTCCAGGAAGGACTGACCAACGCGATGCGGCACGGCGCGGACGGCCCGATCGAGGTCCGCGTGGCGGCCGCTCCGGAAGGACTGGAACTCGGTGTGGTCAACGCGATCGGTGCGGGTGAGGGCGCGGGTACGAGTGGGGCTACGGGCCGGAGGCACGGGCATGTCTTTCCGACGTCCGGGCACGGTCTGACCGGCCTCGCCGAGCGCGTGCGGCTGCTGCACGGCGAGTTCGACTCCGGCCCGGACGGCCCGCGGCACTGGCGGCTGACCGTCAGCCTGCCCGTACGGTGGTCGCCGTGACCGATCCCGGCACCGCACCCGTCACCCTTCTGATCGCGGACGACGACGAAGTGACCCGCAGCGGTCTGCGCATCCTGCTCGCGGCGCAGCCCGGGCTCACCGTGGTCGGAGAGGCCGCGGACGGTGTGGAGGCGGTCGAGCGGGCGCGGCTGCTGCGCCCGGACGTGGTGCTGATGGACGTACGGATGCCTCGCCGCAACGGGATCGAGGCCACCCGGCACCTCCTCGCCGGACCGGGCAGATCGGGCGCGTCGGGTAGCGCGGCCGGGCAGGCCGGCTCGTACGGCGCACCCGGAGCCCCGAAGGTCGTGGTGATCACCACCTTCGAGAACGACGACTACGTGACCGCCGCGCTCAGTGCCGGGGCCAGCGGCTTCGTGCTCAAGCGGCTTCCGGTGCGGCAGATCGCGGAGGCGGTGCGCGTGGTGGCGGCGGGAGAGGCGATCCTCTTCCCGGCCACCCTGCGCCGGATGGTCACCGCCCGTCCCCGGAACTCCGCCGAAGCGCTGCCGAAGGCGGCCCTGACGGGACGGGAGGAACAGGTCCTGCGGCTGATGGCCACCGGCCTGTCCAACCCGGAGATCGCGGAGTCCCTCACGGTGACACTGGAGACGGTCAAGACGCACGTCGGGAACGTGCTGACGAAGCTCGGCGCGCAGAACCGGACCCACGCGGTGGTCATCGCGTACGAATCGGGACTGGTGACTCCCGGATTCACGGGCTGACGGGCCGGAGGCCCGCCGGCCCGTCAGCCGGAGGCGGGGACCAGGACGACGGCCGTGCCGTAGGCGCACACCTCGGTCCCGACGTCGGCCGCGTCGGTGACGTCGAAGCGCATCATGAGCACCGCGTTGGCCCCGCGTGCCTTGGCCTGCTCGATGAGCCGGTCCATGGCCTGGTTGCGGGTCTCCACCAGGGTCTTGGTGAGGCCCTTGAGCTCTCCGCCGATCATCGACTTCAGGCCTGCGCCGATCTGGCTGCCCAGGTGGCGGGAACGGACGGTGAGGCCGAAGACCTCACCGATGACCTGCTCGACCCGGTAGCCGGGGACGTCGTTGGTCGTCACGACGAGGACGCCCGTCTGCTGGGCCCCGGGGCCGCCGCCGTAGTCGTCTATTCCCATGGCACCCACTCTGGCGCCGCGGGGCACCGCCCGCATCCGGAGGAGCGGGGCGGCGCCCCGCGGCGCGGCGATCCCTGGTGCTGTGACCGGGAAGGTTCACCGGGTTGCTCGTCGCCCAACGGGAGGAGCTCGGCGCCTGGGTGTCGGGCCCCGGGATCCCGCCGATGACCTTCTGGGGCTACGGCTTCCGCGAACTGCCCCGCCTGGCCCGGATCACGCTGACCGCCGATGGGTGGACGGGCAAGGTCAAGCGCCGCCACCCGGCCGTGACGCCGCGCGGGCGGGCGCTGCGGATCGAGATCGCCGGGCGCTCGTACCGCTACCGGGTGCTCGACGGGAAGTGCCGCCACGAACTGCCTGCCGGACTTCTGGGAGCGGAGGAAGGGCACGGTCGGCGCGAACCCCAGGACGGCCCCCGTGCAGCGGCGCCGGATCCGTGCACGCCGGTGCCCGCCCACCGGCTCCCTGACGGGAAGGGCCGGCGGGCGGGCGTGGGGCACGGGCACGTATCAGAGCGTGCCGGCCATGGCGATGGAGCCGAGCGGGGTGGCGCCGATGCCCTCGATCGTGGGCACGGTGACCGGGTTCGTGAAGATGATCCCGGCGGAGATGCGGGCGGTCTGCACGACGCGGTTGTCACTGGTGGTGAAGGCGATCTCGAGGTTGTGGCCGACACCAGCGGCACCCACCGACTTGACGGTGATGTTGCCGAGGTGCGCGGTCAGCTCCTTGAAGGGCGCCCAGCTGCCGGTGCCGAAGCGCCCGGCGTGGTACTGGCGGGTGCCGTTGTCGGTGGCGATCACGATGTGGGCGGTGCCGCCGAGTCCGGCCATGGCCACGGAGCTGATCGGGCCGGTGGCCCCGGCGGCCTGGGCGACGTCGCCCCAGACGCTCCAGTGACCGGCCGTGGTACGGAGGGTGTGGTAGGCCTTGCCGCCGGTCACGGCGACGACCTGCAGCTGACCCCCGGTGCTGGCCGTGGCGACGGAGGTCACGCCGCTGATGGGGCTGCTCACGGCGGCGACATCACCGAAGGGGGCCCAGGTGCCGTCGGCTCGGCGCACCGTGTGGAAGACCTTGCCGTTGGAGACCGCGATGACCTGCATCTCGCTGCCGGTGGAGACGGCGGACAGCTGGGTGACGTTGGGGAGGACACCGGCCTGGCTGCCGACGTCTCCGAACGCGGACCACGAGCCGTCCGCCCTGCGGACGGTGTGGTGGATCCGGCCGTTGTTGCTGAGCGCCACGACGTGGGTGTCGCTGTTGATCCCCGCGACCGTGGCCGTGCGGACTCCGCCGATGTTGCCCGCCTTGGACTGGACGTCGGTGAACCCGGTCCAGGACCCGTCGGCCAGCTCGATGCCCTGGTAGACGGAACTCCCGGCCTGTACGACGGCCTCGGTCTTCCAGCCTTCGGTCGACGAGCGGACCTCCGCGGCCCACGTCTTCAGGTTGTCGGCGCGCGCGGAGATGGCCCCGGTCCGGGTTTCGGTGGCCGCAATACCGAAGCAACCACCTTGCCAGGAACGGCTGTTGACGCCGACGAGCCAGCCGTCGGCATTGAAGAGCGGGCCCCCGGTGTCACCCTTGCAGATGGCGTCGGTCCCCTTGCCCGTGATGGTGACGGTGCCGGTGTCGACCGCGTTGGTGGTGAAGGTGCCCTTGTGGAGCTTGTCGGGGACCCACTCGGTCTTCGTACGTCCGTACCCGGCGGCGGTGAGGTTCGCGCCGACTGCGGGGGCGCCCTGGGCGATCCTCGCCCACGGAACACCGGTGGCGGCTCCGGACAGGCGGCCCAGGACGAGGTCGCGGTCGGTACGGGGCACGAGGTCGATGACCTCGAACGTCCTGCCGTCGGCCAGCGTGGCCACGGACTTCATCGCCGGCTTTCCGGCCGGAACCGAGGCACCGGGAGTGCCGGCGAAGCAACTGGCGGCCGAGAGGATCCAGTTTTCGTCGAGCAGGGCCCCCGTACAGCCACGGGAGTTGGTCTCGTCGCCGATGACCAGCTTCACGACGGCCTGGTTCTTGAACTCGTCCGGTGCTTCGGGGCCGTTCACCGCGAGAGCAGGAGCGGCGGAAACCAGTCCGGCGGCAACCGCGGTGGCGGAGACCAGACCGGCGATCCGCGCCGGGCGCAGACGGGGTGCGTGCATGGTTCTTCCTTCGGTGAAGAGTGCATGGGGAAGCGATCGGGTGCCTGCCTGACGCGCGTCCGGCGGCCGTGCCTGCGGTGCCTGGCTGATCCCCGCCAGGCACGAGCAGGTGTTACTTGGAGGTCCGGATCTCCATGAGCATGAACTCACGGCCGTGCTCGTCGGCGCTCTCGCCCACCGAGGTCCAGGAGTCCTTCGCGACGTCCCATGTCTTCTCCTCCGTGCCGACCTGCATGTCGACCTTGGCGGAGTGTTCGCTGCCCTTGATGAGGAAGACCGCGGGGATCTCCAGGGCGAGGTACCCGTTGGTCCCGGTGACCCGGAAGCAGATCTTCTGCTGCGAGCGGGACCATATCTCCATGAGGTTGGTCGCGCTCGCACAGTCGGCGAGGAGGATGTGGCCGTCACCGCGCTTGAGGGTGATGTTCTGCTCGGCGAGGATCTTGTCGGCGTTCGGGTAGCCGAAGTCCTCGATGGCGTAGCCCGGGCCCTCCTCGGCCACGCCCTTCATCGCGATGGCACCCGTGGCCGCTCCGCCGGCGGCGGCGCCCGCGCCGGTGACCGCCAGCCAGGCCAGCGCTCCGGCGGCCGTGGCCGCGGCCACCGTGCGGACGAGCTTCTTGCGTGCCTTCATCCCTACCCCAGTCTTCAGTTCGGGCGACTTGCCCGGAAGAAAATTCATTCGGATGCGAAGGCTCGTGTCCAACCGACAGGAGGTACGCCAACTACGGGCGATCTCTCCCCGGAAGCCCCCAACTTCCTCCGGATCCTAACCTCATGTCTGGATCGGAAATCAAGTCCAGAGAAAGGCACATGAGGCTCCGTCAACGCGTTACGGATGCCAATGCGGATGACCGCGGGCCGCATTGCGCCGGGCTTCGCAGGGGTGCGCGTCGCAGGAAGAGGGCACCAACTCCCCGCCGATCGGTGATCTGAATCACACCGAACCTCCCCACCCGAACGGCCGATATGGGCAGTTTGCCGGGCCGTTGCCTGGTTCGCCGAGCGATGACGTCAGCCGCCGGACGCATCGGACCAGGGTGAATCATCGGCAGTTGATTCGGCATCATCTATAGTCTAGCCATCAGCGCTTGGCTCCCGTAAGGTCATGCTGCGCGCCTTCCGGGCCCCGTCATGCGATGCGCAGTCCGGCGCTTTGAACGCGAATCACACCTTGCCGCCCTGGCTCCGCCGCATTCTTTTGCCGCGCGCCATGTGCCGATAGCAAAGGATCGTTTTGGACACCATTTATTGGAATAGGCGGCGCATTCTCGGCGCCATCGCGGCCACCACGGCCGTCGTCACCACCTCCAGCCTCGTTCTCAACCCCACGGCCGCCTGGGCCGATACGCCACCCCCGGAAGCCGACCCGTTCCTCCTGCCGGACACCGACCGCGCCAAGGTCGTCAAGGCATGGGTCCTGGGCGGGACGGCCGTACGTGCCGCGGCCGCGGCCGCCCTGACCGGCTCCGACGCCGATGTGCGGAACTTCCTGACCGTCAAACTCGCCTCGGAGACCGCGGTCGACAACCGGGCCGCGATCCTGAGCCGTCTCGCGACGGTCGGGAAGGGCACCCGCCGCGAGGCGACTGCCGCGCTCAACGGCGGCGACTCCGCCGTCTCCGCCTTCCTCGAGGGCGGCTTCCAGCCGGCCCACATGGAGGACCTGCGGGTGGCCACCGCCACCGTGATGGCCACCGGCGGCAAGGCCGTGGCCAAGGCGGGCAACGCGGCCCTCAACGACGGCTCGAAGGCGGCGCTGGAGAAGTTCCTGACCGCCGACCAGTTCAAGGCCGGCCTGGAGGACATGCGCTTCGAAACCGCCAAGCTGCTGACGCTGGCGGGCCCCGAGGTGCAGAAGTACGCCAACAGGGCCCTCTCGGGCACGGAGTACGATCTCGACTGGTTCCTCGACACCGGTCAGCACATCGCGCGCGCCCGCGATCAGGAGCGTTCTCAGATCGAGGAGCTCGTCGCCGTAGCGGCGCGCGAAGGCAAGACGGCCGAAGCGAAGACCAAGCAGGCCGAAGAGGCCTGCGCCCGGGCCGTGGAAGCCGCGGCCAAGGCCAAGCAGGCCGCCGAAACCGCGGAAGCCGAAGCCCGCGCGGCGGAGAACGACGTAGTGAAGGCCGCCAGGGCGGCCCGCAAAGCCGGGGAGGCCGCGCAGGGCGCGGCCGACGCGGCCCGCATGGCCACCAACGCCGCCAACGCCGCCATTCAGGCTTCTCGTCGCGCCGCGAACGCCGCCATGGCGGCGAGCCAGGCGGCAGCCGCCGCGGGCAGGGCAGCCACGAAGGCGTTCACCTCGGCCGAAGCCGCCTCCAGGGACGAGACGAAGTCCGCCAAGGCCAAGGAGGACGCCGCCTTCTGCAGGAAGGTCGCCTCATTCGCGCTCCTCACGGCCGACCTGGCCGACCTGGCCGCCAGCGCCGCGCAGTCGGCCGCCGACATCGGCGGCAAGGCCGCCGGCGCGGCTCGCGAGGCCGCCGCCACGGCGGCGGACGCCCAGCGCGCTGCGGAGCGGTCGGCCGGTGTCTCCGAAGCGGAAGCCGCGAAGGCCGTCCGACACGCTCAGATCGCCAAGGTGAACGCCGAAGTCGCCACGAACGCCGCCGGAACGGCCCAGGCCCTCGCGAACGCGGCCGCGGCCGCGGCGCGCAATGCCCGCGACGCGGCCCGCAGTGCCGCCGCCCACGCACTGAAGGCCGCGGAGGCCGCCGAGTGGGCCGTCACGTACGCCGGCCAGGCGATCGACCACGCCAACAAGTCCACCGAGTTCGCCAACGAGGCCAGCAAGGCGGCCGACTTGGCCACCGAGGCGGTCGTCCAGGCGATCAAGGTGGAGAAGGACGCGCGCGAGGCCGAGCAGCAGCGGCTGGACCACGAAAGGCTCCGGGCGACCGAGGAGATGCGCCTGTTCGCCGATGCCGAAGCCCGCGAGGCGGCGGCGATCAAGGCGAAGCGCAGCCAGGCCGAGCAGACCTCCCAGGCGACCAAGAGCCTCATCGCGCAGGCCGAAGCGGCACTTCGGGCCGGGGACCTGACGGCAGCCACCGCCGCGGGCCGCAAGGCCGCTGTCGCCGTCATCGACTCCTACGGCATCTGGTCCCGGCAGGCGGCACAGTTCGCCCTGGCGGGCGCGGACGCCGACATCCACGTGTGGATCGACAGCGACCGGCAGATCGCGCAGCGGCAGGACGACCGGGAGACGGCTGTGCATCTCGCCCGGGTCTCCTCTTCGAAGGTCGGCTTCGCGGCGACCGCGGCGTTGCAGAGCACCGATCCCGAGGCACCTGCGACGTTCCTGCGCACCGGTGCGATCCAGGCCGCGGCCATGGACAACCGCGTCCTGGTCGCACGCCTGCTGACCGAGAACCCCGGCCGCGCGGTGGCCGCTGCGGCCGGAGCCGCGCTGAACGCCGGAACACCCCAGGCTCTGTACGAGTTCCTTCTCGGCACGTTCGAGACGGCGCAGCGGGAGGACGACGCGGTGGCCATCGCCGCCCTCCTCAACACCGCGGGTCCGTACACCAAGGCCCATGCCCAGGCAGTGCTCGAGGGTCCCTCGTGGATGCGCCGCAGGTTCATCGCCACCGTCCAGTACGAAACCGCGCAGCTCGACCACGACTTCGCCACCCACGTCGCGGCCATGCAAGGTGCCATTGCCGCGGCCGCGAAGATCGCCGACAAGGCGCAGGAGGATGCCGCCCGCGCCCAGGAAGCCGCAGCCACCGCCCGCAAGGCCGGCCAGGACGCGCAGATGTGGGCGGGGAAAGCGCTGGAGGCGGCTGCTCGGGCCGATGTCTCCGCCAAGAAGGCGGACGCCTTCGCGGACCAGGCCGAAGAGTCTTCCCGCAAGGCCCAGGCCTCGGCCAACCAGGCGAAGCAGGCCGCGTCGAACGCCCGTGCGGCATCCCGAGCGGCGAACTTCTCTGCCAACCAGGCCCTGAGTTCCGCCCGCGATGCGCGCGCTTCCGCCGACTGGGCCAAGGAGTCCGCGGCCCGGGCCCACTCCTCCTCGATCGCGGCGGGCGAGAACGCGGTGGCGGCGGCCGCCTCGGCCAGTGAGGCCCGTCGGGTGGCCACTCAGAAGCGGGACAGCCAGAATGCGGCAGCCGCCCAGGCGGCGGCGCAGCAGATGGCGTCGGCCGAGGCCGCCAAGACGAATCCGGCCGACGCCCCCGAGCACGACTCCGTCAAGCTCGGCATGTCGACGTCGGACTGGCAGCACTGGTCCCACACCACGCACGAGTGGGCCTTCCACACCGGGGTGGCCTCCGTCGTCGCCGGTGTCGCCGGTGTGGCCCTCAGGGCCGGGCCGCTGGTCCAGCTGGCTGAGGGCCTCAGCATCACCACGGTCGGACTCGACCTCGCGAGCGCCTTCTGCGCCGGCATGGGCTACGGCTGGAAGAGCGACAAGTTCCAGCAGTCCGCGGGCGTCGCGGCGCTCAGCCTCATCACCTTCGGGAAGGGGCAACTGGTCGCCAAGATCCCGGGCGTCTCGCACGCCGCCGGAACGCTCACGAAGGCCGCGTTCGACGGGTTCGGCGCGATCGTCAACCGCCTGGCGCACTGAAAGGCGGCGCACTGAGGAGCCCTGAGAGACGGCGGCGTCACCGCTGCCCCTCAGGGCGTCCGCGTCGGGGCACTCGCGCTTACCGATCGCACTCAACTGCCGTTGATGATCGATCAATGCGAGTTGATCTACCGGCCGTGAGCGACTAGCGTCTGCCTGGAACCCATCCGTCAGCGAGGGACCCCACGGGGGTGGGCCCCCTTGCCGACATGCCCACGCGCCCGCATACGCCGTCCCGGAGCAACCTCCGGCCCGACCGCCAGGGCCTGCGAGATCGACCCGAGGAGGTCACGGTCCCCCGCCTCCGCCGCGCGCACGGCGGCCGCCGCGAGAACGCCTTCCTCCGTCGAGGGTGGCGCGTTGCGGGCGCGGGCCTCGACCGCGGCCGTGAACATGGCGGCGAGACCTGCAGCCACCGCTTCGCGCTCCCCCGCCCCTCGCGCACGGCTCTCCCGGTAGGCGCGCTCGCGTACCGCGCCCGAGCAGTGGCCGCCCAGTTCGAACATCCAGTCGTGGATGGTGGTCATCCTGTAGAGCAGCACCTGCTCGGGACCCGCGTACCAGGACGGAGGAAGGAACATCGTGCGTCCGGGGGTGGGACCGGAACGCCGGACCAGACGCCACAGCGGCCGCAGGGCGGCGAGGGAGAACAGCGGGTGCCAGACCCGGTCGATCAGCCCGGGTCCGTACGCCGGCACGAGGAGTCCCACTCCGATCACGGTCCCGCTGGCCGACATGAAGTGCGACAGGCCTTCGTTGAGCGCGTCCCAGTCCCGGCCCGCCCAACGAGCGGCGATGGCGGTCAGCTTGAACAGGCCGAAGATGACGTTGCCCAGACCTCCGACCACCAGCACCAGCAGCCCCACCCACAGGGACGTGTCGAGCGCCGTCCTCTCCTCGGGGTCGGCCTTCCTGCCGATGTCGAGCATCCAGCTCCAGCACAGGCCGGTCGTGGCCACGCCGGCGGCGACGTACGCCAGCAGGTAGAGCACGAGCATCTCGCTCACGAACGGCGTGGTCGCATAGTAGGTGTCGAAGTCGCGGGGCCGCTCCGACGGGACGTCCGCAAGGGCGAAGAGCCCTACGAGGGCCGCGATCACCACTGCGCAGCCGGCCTTCCACCCCCGTACGCGCCGGCGCGTACGGGCGGACTCCGTCGCGTCCGCCCGCCAGTGGACCAACAGCACCAGGGACGCGCACGCATAGGCCGTCATGATGCAGTGGACGAGGAGGGCGGAGAGGTTGCTGATGCCGGTGATCCGGTTGACCGCGGTGACGGTGGGCGGAGCGGAGAGGAGGAACCCCGCGCAGGGCAGGAGCAACAGGGCGTGCACCGCCCTGACCGCCGGTTCGCGCCACCCCCGCACGAGCGCCGGTGACTTCACCAGCACGGCCGTGCCCAGTACCGCGGCGGGGATGTAGTAGTTGGCGCCGTCTTGCATCGTCAGCGTCCCAGCGCCGCCCGGATGCGACCGACCATCGCGTCGGGCGGCGTACTGCTGCGCGCGCCGAGGAGGAAGGGCAGGAACTTCGCGGCCAACAGCCGGCCGAACTTCTCCGCGCGCCGTTCCTCTTCCAGGTCGTAGTCGGTGCGCGCCGAGACGTACGACACCGCGTCACCGAGGTTCCACCGGTCTCCGAGCATGCGCGCCGCCGCGGCGACGGCCCGGTCGGTTCCGTCGGTTCCGTCGGTTCCCTTCACGCTGCGGCGACCGAGGCTCGCCTCTTTGCGGTGCCACAACTCGTGCCCCAGGATCACCATCTGGTGGAGCGGCAGGGTGTTCTTCTCCACGACGACCACTTCGTGATCGCCCAGGTCGAGCCACAGCCCACTGACGGTGTCCGGGGGGAACGGCTCCAGGATGAGGCGCACCTGGCGCCCGTCCGCCTCCGTCAGATGGGCGCAGACCGAACGCATCAGGTCATGCGTGGTCTGATCGACCGGACGCATGGCCCCCGCGAACAGCTCATCGCGATGACGCTTCATCGTGCGGGATGTCATCATCTCGTCCCACATTTCTTCCCCACCCAGACGCAACTCGGCTCACACCGCGCTTCCTCGGACTCATGAACCGTGCGCGACATTCTGTCAGTTCATACCACTGACGCCCCCGCCGGTGGCCGCCGCTCGGGTATCCCGTGGCGAGTCGCACGACAA
Source organism: Streptomyces sp. NPDC058701 (assembly GCF_042715295.1). NCBI lineage: Bacteria > Bacillati > Actinomycetota > Actinomycetes > Kitasatosporales > Streptomycetaceae > Streptomyces > Streptomyces sp. NPDC058701. The sequence goes on from NZ_JBHXSY010000016.1 coordinate 13,311, forward strand.
CGACCGCCGCGACAATAGGCCACTGCGGTGGGCACGGGCAACACGGGCCGGGGCGCATAGCCCCTGGTCAGGAAGGTTCTCCAGCCCGTCGTGGACGGGAACCCGCTAGGCGTCCCCGCCGGACGCGTTCTCCCGCGCCCGCTCCTCGCGCGAACGGCGGGCGATGGACTCGATCAAGGCGATGATGGGCTGCGCGGTGTCGTCCGGAACCTCGGCGAGTGCACGCGCGGCGTACGCGACGACGCCGGGGTCCGCGCCGGCCGATCCATCGGCCCGGGTGCCCCTGAGGCGCCGGATGTCCTCGTCCTGACGCGCCACGGTCTTCTCCAGGAGGTCCTTGTGGATCAGTTGGAGGACTCGGTCCAGGGCCTCGGCGGGCTCGGCGACGAGGAATTCGATGCTCTCCCCGAAGAAGCTTGCGATCCCGGCCGCGTGATCGAGGTTGGGGGCCTTCCCCGTTTTGATCAGCTTGTCGAGCCACTGCGCGCTCGTGCCCGCACCGACGGCGATCTCCGCCAGTGAGTACGCACGCCGACCGCCGTCCGGCGCGGCCCGCAGGCGCGTTCGGCGCAGGAAGACGATCCGGGACACCACGCGGCGGTGCCGCTCCTCCGTCGCGTCGCCCTCACCATCGGCCTCCTGCGGCAGTGGCTCACCGCGCAACAGGGCCTGCACGTGCTCCACGGGCAGCCCCGAGGCGTAGGAGAGGCCGCCCTCCCCCTCCACTCGCAGCACGTCTCGGCTGTCGAGGCCGGCGCCTTCGAGGAGGGCGTTGATCCGCTGAGCCGTCCCCACCGGGTCCGCGGCGGTCCCCTCGCTCATGGCACTCCCCCACTCGATGTTGACGTGCAGCACTGAGCGCCGACGCAATGGTTGATGCATCACACAGTATCGATCCCGATTCGGCGCCAGCAACCAGGGATGACGTGCATCAGCCTAGTGCTGTGTCCGGAAAGGTTCACCGGGTTGAGCGGTCAGGCCGCGACGGGTAGTGGTCGTCCGCCCCGGCGGATGCCTTTCTCGCTGCGGATACGGGCGCGTTCGCGTCGTTGGGCTGCGAGGACGTCGGGGTGGCGGGCGTTCTTGTTGCGCCAGCGCAGGTATGCGTGCAGGGCTGGGGTCTGGACGGTGTGGTGGGGATGGTTCGAGTTGGCCAGGGTGAACTGCCGTAGCGGTCCGAAGTGGGCCTCGATCGGGTTGGCCCAGGACGCGTGGGTCGGGGTGAAGCACGGCTCGACCTTGTTCCGGGCCGCCCCCCTGCGGATTCTCCAGTTCAGGTGGGCGGAGAGGTTGTCGAGGATCACGTAGATCAGGGCGCCGTCCGGTCGGGCCGCCCGGATCGTTCTCAAGGCGGCCCAGGTGTGGTCGATGCTCTTGCGACGCCGGTTGATCCCCCACATCTGATCGTCGCCGATGGAGTAGCAGCCGTGGAAGGAGGTGATGCCGTGGGTGCGCCGGCAGGTGGCCGGCAGACGGTTCGGCCCTGTCTTCTCGGCCCAGCAGGAGCCGGCGGTGGGGCGGATTCCCCGGGGGCCGAACTCGCCGAACGCGAACGTGCGGTCCAGCCGCTCGTTGATCGCGTACTCGATCCGGGCGGGCTTGGCGTCGAAGTCGGGGTCCGGGGACTCCTACCAGGTCTTCGTGCGCTGGAAGGAGACCCCGCGGCGGGCGACTAGGCACCGCAGTGCTCCCGGCCGATGAGGACGGGGCGGGCACGGTTGCGCCGCAGGTGATCGGCGAGCTCGCGGATCGACCAGCGAGTGAGGGGCTTACCCAACACGGTCGGGCGGGTGGCGGCCGTCTGGACGACGAAGTCCTCGTCGTCACGATCGAGAAGGCGGGGACGACCCCCCGCCCATCGGGGGTTCAGGCATGCGAGCCCGGTCTCGTTGAACGTGTGGATCACATCGCGGACGGTGTCCTCGTCTGCCTGGACCAGGCGGGCTACGACCGGGACCGTGCTTCCAGCAGCCGAGGCCAGTAACATCATCGCCCGCCGAAACCGCACCGAACTCGTACTGCCCCGCCGGACGATGTGCTGGAGTTTCCGGCCCTCCCGCTCGGTCAGCCCGCGAACCCGGACCGGTTGCGCCATACCGCCTCCCCACGCTGGTTGGAGAAGTCATTTCCAACCAGCACAACGAGCACCCCGGTGAACCTTCCCGGTCACAGCACTAGTTGATCAAGTAACAACTGTTCTGCGGGATTCTTCGCACACAGTCCCGCAGTTCACACACATCCATGCCCCCGTGCGAGCCGATGCCAGCCGGGACAAAGTCGACACGACGGGCGTCGAGCCGGTCCATCGCGGCCGCCATGTCCGGCCATGCCGGGGAGGCCAGGATCGCGTCGCGCACCAGGCCCGCCGGCATCGTCGTACGAACGAGGGCGGCCCACCGGTCGGTGCCCTCCACCTTCGCACGCGCGATCTTCGCGGCGACGGCCTGGTGGACTACGGCGGTCCTGCGGCCCATCTGCGGCAGGACGTGCCGAGGTCGACCCCGACCTGCTGGAGACCGACGAGCCGGCGGGCCGTCACCGGCCGGTCTCCCGTCGCGGCCGTCTGCAGGATGCAGGCGTTTCTGCGGTGAATCCGGCCGCTCGCGCGGGTGCGTTATCCACCGAGGGCCTTTTCTGAGCGGATGCCGGGCCCGCTAGGCTCCCGATACAGTTGATCATGACGGCCGCTCGGACCTCGCCATCGCCGCCACCATCCGCTCCAGTCGGGCCACCCGGGTCTTCTCGGTGCGGGCACTGACCAAGCCGAGATACAGGGCGAACCGGTCGGACTTGCCGAGCGTCCCGTAGAACGCCCGCGCCGTCGGGTTCGCATCGAGCGCCTCGACGAGATCCGGAGGTGCGGTGGCGTTGCTCTGCGAGGCGTATGCCGTCGCCCAGCGACCGTCCGCCCGCGCCGTCTCGACCTCGGTGAAACCGCGGGGACGCATCCGTCCCTCGGCGATCAGGACCTCGGCCTTGTCGACGTTCACCTGCGACCAACGTGACCGGGGGCGGCGAGGTGTCGTGCGCTGCAGGAAGTACCTGTCGTCGAAGCCGTGCCGCACACCGTCGATCCAGCCGAAGCAGAGCACCGTGTCGACCATCTCTCCCCAGGTGAGCGACGGGATGCCGGTGTGCTTCTTGGCGATCTTCACCCAGAGCGCGGTCCGCTCCCCGTGATACTCGTCGAGCCACGCCTCCAATTCGGCCTGGCTCGCAGGGACAAGAATCTCGACACCGTCCTTGTATTTCTCCATAAACCGCAGGGTAGAGGCGATATAGGACAGGTTCTGACCTAAGAGAAGGCGCCTACCACCGCGCCGTTCACCCCATGCGACCCGCTCTTACAGGGCAAGGCCGACGGAGCCCAGCCGCACCCGTACGGCGCCGAGGTCACGCTCGTTGCCGCGCTCCGGAAGCCGGGCGCTGTCGCGGCCCCGACCCGGGCCACCGGCATCCAGCGGTCGACGACGATGTTTTGAAGGCGATCCGGGGTCCGCGCGGGCCGGGTTCGTGATCGTCAATAAACGATGGGTGTAGCAGGCGCCTTCGGACTCCTCAGTGGAGGCGTTGACGCGCGTGCCCATGTCCAGCCCGCGGCACTGGTGGTCGATCAGCGTCACGTCGACGGCGCCCGGCAGCGTCGCGAGCGGCTCGTAGGCGTCGGCCGCCGCGTGGACCAGGCATAACCGACACCAGCCTGACCCTCGACGCACCAACCTCACCCTGACACAAGCGAGCAATGCTCAGGACCTGTGGATCGGACTCGGGAGGGGTGCCTCGCGGAACGCGGAGGGCGCACCTTCCCGAGTGATCGACTTCTGGTCATCGAGTAGGCCCGCGTTGCAGCGCGGTCGGGAAGGCACGCCCGTGCTGAGCGTAGTCAATGAGGAGGGCACCACCCACAGCGGCTCCCTGATGGACGACATCGTCCGTGAGGGAGCCCGTCGGATGCTCGCCGCGGCCCTGGAAGCCGAAGTCAACCCGTACATTGCTGAGTTGACGGGCGAGCGGGACGAGGCCGGTCGCCGTCTGGTGGTCCGCAACGGCCGCCACCGCGAGCGGACGGTGACCACCGCCGCAGGGCCGATTGCGGTGAAGGCACCCCGGGTGAACGACAAGCGGGTCGATGGCGAGACGGGCGAGCGCAAGCGGTTCTCGTCCAAGATCCTCGCCCCCTGGTGCCGAAGGTCCCCGAAGATCAGCGAGGTCCTGCCCCTGCTCTACCTGCACGGTCTGCCTTCCGGCGACTTCGTGCCTGCAATGGAGCAGTTCCTCGGCTCGGCCGCGGGGCTCTCGCCAGCCACGGTGACCCGGCTTACCAAGCAATGGGGCGACTACCATGCCGCCTTCCAGGACGGGGACCTGTCCGGATCCGACTACGTGTACGTGTGGGCCGACGGCGTTCACCCCGAGGTCCGCCTCGGCCAGCCCAGCTCCTGCGTCCTGGTCCTCATGGGAGTGCGCACCGACGGCAGAAGGGAGCTGATCGCGCTCGCTGAGGGCCTGCGCGAGTCGGCCGCGTCCTGGGCCGACCTCCTGCGGGACTGCCGCCGGCGCGGCATGCGCGATCCCGAGCTCGTCGTCGGCGACGGAGCCATGGGTCTGTGGCGGGCCCTGGCCGAGGTGTTTCCGCAGGCCGGACATCAAAGGTGTTGGGGTAACAAAACTGGGAACGTGGTCAACGCCCTGCCGAAATCGGCCCAGCCCGGCGCGAAGAGGGCGCTGCAGGAGATCTACAACGCCGAGGACCGCGATCACGCCGAGAAGGCGGTGAAGGACTTCGGGCGCGCCTACGGCGCGAAGTGGCCGAAGGCTGTCAAGAAGATCACCGAAGACGTCGATGAACTCCTGGCGTTCTACGACTTCTCGGCCGAGCGCTGGATCCACCTGCGCACGATAAATCCGATCGAGTCGACCTTCAGCACGGTAAAGCTGCGGACCAAGGTCACCCGCGGCGCCGGCAGCCCGGCGGCGGCCCAGGCGATGGTGTTCAAGCTCGCCGAGTCCGCCCGGGCCCGCTGGCGCGCGATCACCGCACCCCACCTCGTCGCCCTGATGCGCAACGGCGCCCGCTTCGAACGCGGCGTCCTGGTCGAGCGTGAGCCGGACGCTGCAGCATGAGTGAGCGCAAGAAACGCCCTCTGCTGTTTCTGGACGTCGACGGACCTCTCCTGCCGTTCGGCGACGGCCCGCAGCGCAAGCCGTCAGGCACCGCGACAGATTCGCATCTGACGCGGCTCGACCCGCACGCCGGGCCCCGCCTCGCGGCACTGCCGTGCGAGCTGGTCTGGGCCACCACTTGGGAGGAGGCGGCGAACACTGACATCGCACCGCGGCTCGGCCTGCCGCCCCTGCCGGTCGTGCACTGGCCGGAACACTCCGACGCGCAGGAACGCGAGGACCAGTGGTTCGGGCTCCACTGGAAGACCCGGACCCTGGTGGCATGGGCGGACGGACGCCCGTTCATCTGGGTCGATGATGAGATCACCGACGCCGATCGGGACTGGGTGTCCACCCACCACCCCACCCCGGCCCTCCTCCACCGCGTCGCGCCGTCCCGCGGCCTCACCAACGAAGACTTCGAAGCCCTCGAACAATGGCTGCGGGCCACCTGAGGCTCCCTGCGGTGATCCACGAGAATTGACTATTGCTCCTGACAAGCCGAAGTCAGCAAACACGGGGAAAGTGGTCTCAACCACTCTGTGTCCGGTCGAAACATCCCGCGCAACGGCTCGGGTGCCGGGGCAGCAGGGAGATCGTCGTCCATCCCGAAATTCGGAGAAGGTTCAAAGATTGACGCAACAACCACTCCGCAACGTCCCGCTGTTCGGCTGAGCGGCACCCAAGCCCTGTGCCCATACTGAAATGACGGAGGAACTCCGACATCTGAGCACGGAAGAGTGCCGCCGAGGAGGCGAGCCGAGATGACAGTGGAGCAGTCGTCACAGGTCGACACGGGTTTCCTGGAGCAGGTGGAGGATGCCAGTCGGCGCTACGCAACCCGTACCGCGGAGCGTGACGGCCATATGGAGGCGCTCGAGCAGCACGGCATCCTGTATGCCGACACCCAGGAACGGGTCAACAGCAGGCTGAACCGTATGGGCGTCGACTGGGCCATGGCCACAGCGATCGAGCGGACGTCGGAGACCGCCACGACCGGTACCAGCCTGGATCTGGACCGCGAGCTGGTCAGCACCGACCTGCTGACGCTCGAACGGTTCATGGGCCGCAACGATCTTATAGGAATCGACTACCTCGAAGGCGGTTTCCTCGCCGCCCGCTCAGTCGGGCGAATTACCGTCCGGAGTCCCGGGTCGTCCCACCACGGAACCGGTTTCCTGGTGTCCCCCTCGCTTCTGATGACGAACAACCACGTGCTGGGCTCCGCCGAGGAGGCGGCCGCCGGAGTCGTTGAGTTCAACTTCCAGTCAGGCTTGGACGGGCGGCCGCTCGTTCCGGTCGTGTTCCAGCTCGATCCGCAGAGCCTCTTCGTCACCCACCGTGACCTCGATTTCACCGTGGTTGCGGTCTCCGAACGCTCCCGAGACGGTCAGCCGCTGGCGTCCTTCGGGAGACTGCCGCTCAAGGAAGCTCAGGGCAAGGCCGTCATCGGGGAACTCGTCAACATCATCCAGCACCCCAACGGCGAGCCCAAGCAGCTCGCCCTCCGGGACAACCAGATTGTGGACGTGCTGGACGACTTCGTGCACTACGCGGCCGACACGGCGCGCGGCTCCTCGGGGTCTCCGGTGTTCAACGACCAGTGGGAGGTCGTGGCACTGCACCACGCAGGTGCTCCCCGCAAGGACCGGGACGGCAACGTGCTGGCCGTCGACGGAACCCGCTGGCATCCGAGCATGGGGGAACACCGGGTGGACTGGAAGGCCAATGAGGGCGTGCGGGTCAGCCGCATCCTCGGCATGATCCAGCAGTTCCCTCTGTCCGGCGCTGCCGCAGCACTCCGCGCGGAGCTGTTTGCGGCCGGCTCGTCCCTGCACCCCGTGGAAGCCTCGCCGTCGACGGTCCTGACTGACCGGATGGATGGCGCCGCGCCCCAGAACACAACGAGGGGCCGGAATGGCGAGCAGCCCGCCACGACAGGAGCCGTCCGCTGGAGCGTCCCCCTGCACATCAGCGTCAGCCTCGACGCCGACGCCCCGCAGCCCCGGGCCGAATCACCTGCAGCTGAACCGGCGCACCGTGCGACCACCCCCTCGTACGGCAGGTCGCTGGCCGGGATCGGAAGTATCGACGGCCAGTCGCCGGCCGAGCGGGACCTGGCAGCCGCCATGGTCAACCTCGCGGCCTTCAGGGCCCGCCCCTACTACGACGAGGCCGCGGACCTGACGGCACGCGACGCCTACTATGCGGGCATTCACCCCGGCAACCCCACAGGCCTGCGCCTCGCGCTCACCCAGCGTCTCGAGTCCACGCACGAGCGGCGGCCGGCGTACAAGCCGATGCGTCTGCTCTACCCGTGGGTGGACCTGCACCCCGACGAGAAGCTCCGCGGCATCTACTCGGACAAAGGCTTCACCCCACAGGAGCTCATAGCGGCCGACGCGGCGGTGGAGGCCGCCCGGATCGGACGCTGGCAGGAGTTCATGCTCCACGAGAGCGCGCCCGGCCGGGAGGCCATCGAAGCCGAGCTCGACCTCTTGGAGGCGTCACTGCCCTTCAACTGCGAACACGTCGTGCCCCAGTCCTGGTTCGCCAAGAAGGAGCCGATGCGCGGGGACCTGCACCATCTCTTCGCCTGCGAGTCGGCGTGCAACAGCTTCCGCGGAAACATCCCCTACTTCGACTTCCCGGACTTCGACGAGGCCGTTCGGCACGCCTGCGGGCGCCGGGAACCGGCGAAGTTCGAGCCCTCGAAGGGCAAGGGACCGGTCGCCAGGGCGACGCTCTACTTCTTGCTCCGTTATCCCGGCATGATCGGCGACGAGGCGCGCGAGCTCCAGCGGGGCGGCCTCGAGCTCTTGCTGAACTGGCACAGGGACCATCCGGCGGGCATTTACGAGCAGCACCGCAACGCGGCGATAGCAGAGATGCAAGGCAACCGCAATCCGTTGATAGACCACCCGGAGTGGGCCGAGCAGATCGACTTCGCAGGTGCCTGGCCCTGACCTGACGATCGAACGGTCCCGTCCGTCCCTCGCGCCGGCGCGAGGGACGGACGGGGCCGTTGCTGATCCGTTGCTAGTCCTGGGATCCGGGCGGGGGCATGGCCACGCCGCCCCGGCAGCCGTCGTAGGACGCGTTGGCGCTCACGGCGTCGAAGCCCATGGCGAACCGTGCGAAGGCCTCCCAGGCCCCGGTGCGGACGGCCGCGTACTCGGCGCTTGTCAGCGCCCCGCCCTCCATCGCCCTCAGGGCACGCAGGATCGCGTCGCGGGCGGCGAGGAACGACGGGTTGCGCGGGGTGAGCTTCATGCCGTCGACAACGACCTGCCAGGTCACCCGGTACCCCCGTTCCTTACTGCCGAGCGCGGTAGAGGTCTTGCGGATCAACTCCATGAGCGCGGCGCACCAGATCTCGCCGACGTTGTGGACCTCCCGGTAGTTCAGGTCGGGGTTGCCGGGGACCTGGCCCCTGCGCAGGCCGATGTGCGCGAACGTGCCGGGGTACTGGCTGTCGTAGGGCCGGTTCCGGATGCCGCGAGGGTCGTCGACCACCCAGTTGCCGAGGACCGTACGCTCCTGGGCGCGCGAGAAGTTGATGATGCTGAGCGCGAAGAAGTCGCCCCAGCCCTCACCCATCGACCGCGACTGCTGTTCCCGCAGACCGTTCGCGTCGGCCAGGCCGCCGACGAGGCGGTTGCTCACCCCGTGGCAGAACTCGTGGTAGACGACGTCCGCGTCGAGCGCTGTGTGCCGGTTCGTCCCCTCGACCAGGCCCATGTTCATCTCGGCGGCCAGGCCGTCGGCCCGGGTGGCCATGGTCGCCGTGCCGTCTATCTCGCCCGGACGCGCGAAGGCGTTGACCGGGTCCGCACCCTTGCCGCGGCCCGTGACGTTCACCTTCTGGAAGTTGCCGAACTCCTCCGTGAAGCCGAGCATCATGAAGAAGTCGTGCATGTAGTTGCAGAAGTAGAAGATGCTGGTGACCAGGTGCTCGGGACTGTTCGCCAACGGGTCGAAGACAGTGTTGCCGCCCAGACCTACCTGGACCTCGAACGGCAGATCGTTCCCACCGAAGGCGCGCACGTTGTTGCCTTCGGTCGCCATCCTCCCGTTGGTCGGGTTGGTCCAGGCGTCCGGGAAGCCCGCAGGCAGTCCGGCGGGCACCAGCGTCGGATAGTCGGTCAGCGGCGGCGGGAAGGTGACCTCGGCGAGGGCTCCCTCGTTCGGGTTGTGTTTGAAGACGGTGCCGGCGACCACGTGGTTGGTCGCGTCGTAGAAGTAGAGGATTTCCGGAGCCTCTGCGTCGACCTGCTGCCCGGCGGCTTCGACGAAGGCGTGGTACTGGACGACCAGGTTCTTCCGCGAGAAGGTGAAGAACCAGGCGAGCCGGGCATCCCTGCCCATGTAGAGGTACACGAGCCGGGCCGGAATGGCTTCCTCGAACGGACCGTTGGAAAAGGTCAGTGGCTGGTTGTTCCCGGATTGAGCCGACAGGCACCGGAAGCCCTGGGATATGTCGAGGGCCGGGAGTTCGTCCGCCCCGAAGGGCCCTTCGAGAATGACCGCCTCGGCGGCCTTCGCCGCCGCCACGGCCAAGGCCGTCTCCGGGGAGACCACGGGCGTCACCGGGAGGTCGGCCGAGACGCTCACCGTGTCGCCGACGACCCGATCGACCGTGCCGTCCTCCAGCAGCCACACCTTCGGCGACATGCCCCACACCTCGATGCCGTTGAGCATCTGCTGAAGGCTCACGACGCGCATGCCCGCACTGGTTGCAGTCACCGAAGGGTCGGCCTGGAACTCCGCCGGCTCGTCGGCCGCGAACCCGATCGCCTCGGAGACGGAATCGACGTATTCCTTGGCCTGGTTGATGTAGAAGCTGTCGGGTGTGTCCTCCGGTGCGGCCGAGCGCCGGCTTCCGAAGGCCGGGGCACCGTCGGCCCTCAGTTCACCCAAGTGCCCTGTAAACCGGTTCACCTTGTTGGGATCGGCGATGAGGGAACGGTTGGCCTCGTCCGCCACCCGTTCGATGTCGGCAAGGAAATCGTCGGACCCGGCGACCCCTTCGAAACGGTCGTAGGTCATGTCCCGCTTGTCAATCAGCGTGGTCATGCTCACCACCTGCTTCCTACCATTGAGTTCTCAAAGGCCTGCAAGCGTGAGAGCGGCCACCGTGACGCCCCGGGCGATGTCCGTCGCGTACTCCGTGTCGTGGTCCGGGTCGTCGAGGGTGTCGCCCGGCTTGTGGTACTGCCGCGTACCGGTCGCGGGCCCGCTCCCGTCGAAGAAGTTCTCGCACACTGCTACGGCCGCCCAGCCGCGCTCGTGGAAGCTCGCGTGGTCGCTCCGGCCCGCGGCGGGGTCGTCGACTCCGCTGAGCCGGTCGAGCGTGAGGCCGGACGACACCACCGAGGTGGCGCGTTCCACGCAGTCGCCGAGTACGTCCGAAGCGTCCCCGGCCGGCCCCGGCACCACCGAGCCCGCGTGGATCTCCATCGTGCGTACGCCGTTCTGGCGGCCCGCGATCATGTCCATCTGGAGGACGCCCCCGATGACGTCCCCGGCCGAGGCTGCCGCGCGCGCGTACACCTTGCTGCCGACGAGCCCCTGTTCCTCCGCATTGAACAGGACGAAGCGCACCGTGTGTGTCGGGGTCCGGCCCGCTGCGACGATCGCGGCCAGGCATTCGGCCGAAGCCAGGACCGCCGCGACACCGCTCCCGTCGTCGTCGGCACCGGGCGCCGGATCGACCGCAGGATCGTAGCGGCGTGGCAAGCCGTCGGCGGCGACGAACTCGCCCTGTTCGGCGGTCGAATCCAGATGGGCCGTGATCAGGACGGCCCCGGCCGACTTCTCGACGCGGTGCTCGGCCTCGACGTTCGCGATCCGGTGGCCCCGCCAGGTGAAGCTGCCCAGCCGGACCGTCAAGCCAAGCTCGCGCAGCCGTCGGGCCAGCGCGTCAACCACGAGCGGATTGTCCCCGCTCGCCGCGTCGCGGCTGCGCACCTTCAGCGGGGCTCCCTCGACGAGCGGTTCCGCGCCCGAGACACGGGAGACGTACGCGCGCATCACCGCCGAGGTGACGGCCGCGCGCACCGCCTCGACGGTCTGCGCGGACGGCATCGCGGGGTCGAACCCGGCGACGAACCCCGCGGCCTGCGCCTCGCCCGGGCGGGACAGCAGGGCAGGGTCGGGCAGCAGCCGTTCGGTGTGCCCGGGCTGGGCACCGGGGACATGGACTCCTTCGACCGGGGCGTCGGCGGCCGCCGCCAGGTAGACACCGCCGGGAGCCGGACCGAGCGACACGACGGCCGCTCCCGAGCGGGCGAGCTCACCCGCCACGAAGGTGAACGCGGCAGAGGCACGCATGCCGGCCACCACCGCGGCCCGGTCCTCGGCGGGACCTGCCGCGAACGCCGCCGGGGCGGCCACCGGGCGGTCGTCCCGCAGCAGAAAGGCCACCGTCTCCTCCACCGGACCCCTGACATCGGTGGTGAACCCGGCCTGTTCCAGCGAGCTCATGCCCCGCCCGGTCGCCATGGCGAGAACGAGCCGGTCGGAGGCGACGTGCACGGGGACGACCTCGGAGGTGTTCGCGACCGCGCCGAGCTCGGCAAGGCCGCGGCCGTCCGGCAGACCGACCCTCGTCCAGAAGGCGGTGCGGCCCTCGACCGCGGCCCTCGCGAAGACCGGATGGGCCGCCGTACGCAGGCCCGCTGTGCGCGCCACGGCCCGCTCCTCGGGGTCCTCACCCACGAAAACGCAGTCGTCCGCCGCCTCGCCGGCACTCCCCACCGCGTCGTCGAAGATCCCGCGGCTGGACTTCGCCCCCCAGTGCCTGAGCCCGGCGTCGGGGAACCTGCCCTCGAAGGCCGCGTCGAGCGCTGCCTCGGCACGGGCCCGCGCGCCATCGCCGGCGCCGGGGTTGGAAATGATGCCCTTGCGCACCGACACAAAGGAATCCAGTACTTCGATGACACGCGGACGGGGGCGGAAGCTCAACGAGCCGTCGTCCTCGAATGTCACGTCGGCGAGCGTCGCCCCGATATCGAAGAACAGAACGGACATCTCGGATCCTTCCGAGAGATCATCGGTCTGACCGGCACCCCGAGCCCCCGGGCCGAATCGCCCCAGCCGTCTCACGCCCGCGCGTTGGCGTCAGGCTCCGTCGACCGCACTCGCCGCTCAGGCTTCCGGTACCTCCTATTCTCCCGGGTCGGCGGGATACCGCATCCGGAGCACGCCTGCGCCGGCGAATGGGAGGCGTACATCCCCACCCGGATCACGAACCCACCTGCCCGTCTCGTTCGCTTCCGTGTCTCGAAGTCCGTCCAGCTTGAAGACGCCCCAGAATCGCCCGACAGCCCGCAGAACCACATCCTCCGGGCGCGGCCATGCGCACGCTGTGCCGTGAGCGAGCGCAAGCCGTACCCCAGCGACCTGTCCGACGCCCGATGGGCCTTGATCGAGCCGACGTTAACGGCCTGGCGGAAGGCCCGACTCGACCGCAGGCCCACCGGACAGCCACCCAAAGTCGAACTCCGCGACGCATTCAACGCGATCGTCTACGTCAACCGCACGGGGATCCCCTGGAAGTATCTCCCGCATGAATTTCCGGGTCACGGCACGGTCTATTTCTGCTACGCGGCCTGGCGAGACGAAGGAATCTTCACCCGGCTCAACTACGACCTCATCGGACTGGCCCGCGCCAAGGAGGGCCGCACACCCGAGCCGACCGCCTCGGTTATCGACACCCAGAGCATCAAGACCTCCACCAACGTGCCCCTGAGCAGCCAGGGAACCGACGCCGCGAAGAAGATCGTGGGCCGGAAGCGCGGCATCCTCACCGACACGATCGGCCTCATCCTCGCCGTGACCGTCGCCGGCGCCAGCCTCTCCGAGAACGCCATAAGAATACGTCTTCTCGACCAGGCGAAAGCGGTCTACCCACCCCTTGCGAAAAGCCGGGTCGACACCGGATCCAAGAACGCCGTCATCGAACACGGCGCCACCCTCGGAATCGACGTCGAAGTCGTCAACCGCAACCCGGAAAAACGCGGCTTCCACGTCGTGAAAGACGCTGGGTGGTAGAGCGGAGCATTGGATGGATCATGATGCACCGCCGTCTGGCCCACGACTACGAGACCCTCACCACAGCTCCGAAGCCATGATCCACGTCGCCTCCATCGACAACCTCGGCAAGCGCATAACGGACGAGACCGCACCAACCCGGCGAGGAATCTACTAGGGCATAAGCGGCAATACATCTACTTCAAACGCCCTCTCAGGGGATAGGGAGAGAGGTGTCAGCGTGCCGGGAGGCCCCCTACGGGCGGTGTGAGCTGCGGTGATGGGCACGCTGGAATCGTTCACGGCACTGCCGCGGCACTGGATTCCGCGCCGCCCGAAGAGCGGCCACCCCCCTTGACCAGGTCGGGCGCGGCTCCGGGTCAGGCTGTGCGGGCGGGAGGAGAGCGGGCATCGGATCCTCGGTTCTCCGGCCGGCGGCCGGGTCGGTGAGCTGGACCAGGTCGCGCGCCGCTGCGCACGAACCAGTGGCCACCGTGAGGAAGACCCCCTTGCCCGCTGTCTGACCGCTCCGCCCGACGAGCGTCTACTACGCCCCAGAAACACCTAGACCAGGCCAATCCATCCGTGACCAGCACCACATTCCCGTCCCGGGCTCACCGGGTTCGTGTGACGACGCAGACTGGTTGGCAAGGACGGCAGTAGAGCCCCCTGGGCAGAGAGCTGTGACGCCCCGTAGTTGGCAAGAGTGACGCAGGTCAGTTGGCAACCGGTGATCACACGGCGTGTCGCTGCCACGCCCCGGGTGGCCGCCGCCACCGTCCACGCCGACCACAACCGGGAGAAGGCGACCCCCACGCCACCCTCGCCCACCACACGGCACACCCTGCGCGCAGGGCTCATATCGCTGTCAGTGGTCACTGAGAGGATCACCGGATGACGAACTCCGCTGCCATCAGGGCCTACTGGGACGCCGCCGCCGACGTCTTCGACGAAGAACCCGACCACGGACTGACCGCAGAGCACACCCGTGACGCTTGGGCCTCCCGACTGACCTCCTGGCTGCCGACCCTCCCCGCGAGCGTGCTGGACGTGGGGTGCGGCACCGGCTCCCTGTCCAAACTCACCGCCGAAGTCGGCCACCAGGTCACCGGCGTCGACCTCGCACCGAAGATGGTCGAGCAGGCGCAGATGAAGCTGCGGGCAGCCCGGCTGAAGGGCCGCTTCCTGGTTGGCGACGCTGCCGACCCGCCCACCGGTGACGAACTGTTCGACGTCCTGCTCGCCCGGCACCTGGTATGGACCCTGCCGGACCCCAAGGTCGCCCTTCGCGAGTGGACCGCTCGGCTCCGCCCCGGCGGCCTGCTGATCCTGGTCGAAGGACGCTGGCGCGAAGCCGGACAGAGCGGCGTCCCCTACGTCGCCGGCGCCGAAACCCTGCCCTGGAACGGCGGCATCACCGCCGAAGACCTCACCGCCGCCGTACGCCCGCTCGTCGCTGACCTACGAGTTGAGGACCTCAGCAACGACCCCGACCTGTGGGGCGGCCCGGTCACCGACGAACGCTACGCGCTCATCGCTCGCATCTGAGCCTGCTCCCCGCTGCCCGGGACCAGCTGCACCGGTACCGGGCCGCAGCAGCCCGGCTGTATGTGAGCCTGTCGCCAAACCTGTGCGCCGCAGCTGCTGACGCGCCGGTTCCCCACTCACTGAGCGAGGCGAAGGCACACGGCAACTGCTGGGCCACCGTGCTGGACGCCCCCGTATGACGGGCCCCGCGCACAGACCACCCTGGACCGCTGGCACCAGGTCCACGACCTGTTCGGCCAAGGCGTGGGCCTCCTGCGATGTGGCCGTCGTCTGCAACTGGCCCTGAATATCGTCAAACGCCATGCCCGAGCCGACCGGCCCGAGCGGATGCTCCGCGTCCCCATATACCGGTCCGGCCTCGTTGACCCTCACCGCGAGCACCTGCGCAAACGCCGTGCCGAGGACCCCGGCGTCCCCGTCCAGCACCTCTTCGAAGAGATCAAGGCCCTCGGCTTCACCGGCTGCCTCAACCTCCTGCACAAGTAGATCAACCAAGGACGCGCGGACGCCGACCGCAGCCATATCTCAGCACGCAGGCTCGCGCGGATGCTCCTGACCAGGCCCGACAACCTCAGGGCCGAGCATCACCACCTCTTGGCCCGGCTGACCGCCGCCTGCTCCGCGATGACCCACCTGGCTACCGCCGTCCGGACTTTCGCCCAGCTTCTGAAGCCTCGGCCAGAGAAAGCCGACGCTCCTCGGATACATCACCCTCCGTCACCACCGAATGTGAGACAGCCCCGTTCGATTGACAGACCCGAAGCTTCGCCGGCTCGATGCGGGCCCGGAAGTCCGTCAGGTCATCGCGCACCGAGCGCAGCAGATCGCGGCCGGAGAGCTGACGCGTCACGCGCGACCGAGTCAGAGCAGGAGATCTTCAACGGGCGGGAGCTGCCAGGCGTGCAGCAGCCCGGCGGCGCCTCCGGCCTCCAGCAAGCTGTGCCCGGTCAGGTCACCGTCGAAGCGTGAGCCGTTGAACACGAGGGTGACGGCTGTGAGGGTAGCGAGTCCACCGCCCCCGCCTACACCAGCGCAGGCACCGAGCTGCTCGCCCAACGTGCGCCAGGTCTACTGAAGGCCCTGCGCGAGGCTGACCCCGACTTCGTCCTGCTGGACGGGGCCCTCGCCGAGTGCGACCGGGTCGGCGACTCACGCGCGGACTACTCCCACAAGCACCGCCGGCACGGAGTGAACGTACAGGTGGTCACCGATCCGGATGGCCGGCTGCTGTGGCTCTCACCCGCGCTGCCGGGCCGCGCCCACGACCTGACTGCCGCCCGCACCCACCGGATCATCCGCATCTGCGAGCGCCAGGAAGTTCCCATCCTGGCCGGTCTCGCCTACCAGGGCGGCGGCCCCTGGCTGACCACGGGCATCAACCGCAGGCCCGTGCAGGAACTCACGCCCACCGAGAAGTCCGTCAACCGAGCCCTGGCCGCGGCACGGGCACCAGTCGGACGCGGCGTCGCCCGCATGAAATTCTGGCGGATCTTCCGCAGGTCTCGATGCAGTCCGAACCGCATGACGTCAATCGCCAAAGCCATCCTCACCCTGAAGCGCCAAGACTGAAGAAGCTCATTGACCGATCTACTTTGCATCGCATTCATCATTGAATCCTGCGCGAAATGTAAAATCCCCTGCCGACTTGCGATCAGAATTACGGAGTGCTGCTCTGGAATGGGCAGGGGGTAAAGGGCTAAATGACCCGGGCCCAAATGGGTGGCGTTCAGCCGAAGTAGGGGGACGACGCGTCGTGTGACGACGGGATGCCCCGCGCTGCGACCCGCTATCGGAGGTTCACGATGACACAGGTCTCTTCTGTCCGCATCCCACTACGCCAGATCATGGCCGTGCTCTTGACAGCCGCCCTGACGCTTTCCCTCTCGGTGGTGCTCACCGTCACCTCGACGAAAGAAGCAGCCGCCTTGTGCTCCGCCAACCGGTACAACGGAACGTGGCGCTCGTCCGACGCGAGGCTGAAGCGTATCGACATATGGCAGGCAGAGGACTGCCACCTGTACGCCAGGGCCTGGTCCGTCTGCAAGAACGACTCGTCGCATATCTGCAGCTGGGGAAACCGGAGAATGGGAGACAGTCCCGAGCCGAACTTCCAGTTCGTCGGATACAACTGGAGCAACGCCGATGAGGTGCTGCACCTGCGGATGCAGGACAGGTCTCACATCTCGGTGTGGGACAGCACCGACTACCACAACGGTAAGAAGGTCAGCTTCACGGTCGCGATGTACAAAAGCCGTTGAGCCCGCGAAGGGCAGCAGCTCCGCCCGCGCTGCTACTGGACGAGACCCCTTACCCAGACAGGTGGGGGCCTCGCCGCTCGTCCCCCGACCCCGACCCCGACCCCGACAGGATGCGAACCGCGCCGGGGTGGGCCCCTGTTCGCCGACCGTGCCTACACGGGTGCCGGCTCCTGGGTCACCACCGGACTCAAACGGCCACCGGGCGGCGAACCGCGAGCTCGCTCGGAATCCGGTCATCGACAGCCGCCGGCGAGGCTTCAGCCTCAGACGCTATGGCTATGTTCTCGCTGGTCACAGGTGCAACCCTCCATGATCGGAGCTACACCGTTCTTCTTACCGTCCCCGACCGGCCTCACACTCACGACACCACGCCTACAACCTCAGTAACGCCGCAGTTCGAGTTCACGCTCAGCAAGGAGGGCGACGAGGCGGCCAAGCTCCTCGTGCACCTCGCCGGCCCGGACTCTCTCGGGCGCCTGGACTCCGTCACCGTTCGGATCGGGGACGACGACTACGACCACACGCCCGTCCAGCGACGCGAGGGGGCGGTCCCGCGGCGGGCTGACCACCAAGGTCCATCCCGCTTGCGCCGACCGGGGCCTGCCCCTGGCCGTCGTCGTCACTCCTGGCAACGTCAGCAACGACTTCAGCGTCTTCGACGCGGTCCTGGACGCGGCGCGGGTGCCCGGACCGGTGCCCATCCGGTGCAGTCCGCCCGACTGGTCCAGGTCGACGGGGCCGCTGCGGACGCCTCAGCGCGAGTGGAAGGCGACGCGCACCGCGGGGTCTGCCGGCACGACGAGGACGCCGCCGCCCGTCTTCGCCCAGTCCTCGGGGATGAGGAACATGCGGCCGTTGACCTCCGCGAGGAGCCGCAGACCCTCGTATCGGTACCGGAACCGCTGCGGGGGGCCGGTGACCGGCAGGGCCGTCTCGCGTACCTGCCGAGGGGGGAAGTACAGGCGCTCCGTCGTGTCGACGGTCACCGCGGGACGCAGCCACAGGTGCCGCGCCAGGTACCGAGCGTCGTCGGCGCCGTGCTTCTTGGCGTACGCGTGCGCCGCCCAGAAGCAGGATAGGCCGACCAGCGCGGCGACGAGGGCGAGCGCCAGCCGCTCGCGTGCGACCGGGTAGTTGGCGCCGGTGAACTTGAAGGACAGTGCCCTGCCGAAGACGAGAAGCACCAGTCCGCCGCCGATCAGCAGCGGGGTGTCCATCGCTCCGGCACGCCACACGGCGAAACCGCCGAGCACACCCAAGACGAACATGACCAGGCCGCAGGCCATGACCACATACGGCGCCAGTCGGCTCCCCGGCGGCAGGGGCGCGCCCCGGTTTCCCAGCTTGCGCGCCGCGTAGTAGACCAGCACGCCAACCAGTGCGACGGTGAGCGTCGCGCCCGCGGGGACGTAGAGGGCCCCGGCACTGCGCAGCGCGTACTCCTGGGTGGAAAAGCCGAGAGTCGCGGCGTCGACGCCGAAGTGCGCGTAGAGGGCGTCGGTGTAGGCGAAGCCGAAGTAGAGCAGCAGGGCGCCGATGAACGTGGTAGGGGCGACCAGTGTGGCGATGGTGACGACCCAATTGCCCCAGGCGGGCGCCCCGTTATCGGAGTCCGCTTCGGACATAAGGCCCCCTTCGCTCGGGCGGGCTCAGCCGCTGTCGTTGGACCGGCCGGTTGACGTGCCCCCGTCGGTGGTTTCTCCCGTGGTTGCCCCGGTCGTTTCGCCGGTGGTCTCGCCCGTGGTTTCCCCAGTCGTCTCCCCGGTGGTCTCGCCCGTCGTCTCGCCGGTGGTCTCGCCCGTCGTCTCGCCGGTGGTCTCGCCCGTCGTCTCGCCGGTAGTCTCGCCCGTCGTTTCGCCAGTGGTTTCGCCGGTCGTTTCGCCAGTGGTTTCGCCGGTCGTCTCGCCGGGCGTCACGAGATCCGCGGAGATTGGCTCGCTGACCTCGTCGGAGACCCCGGCCTTGCTCCGGAGCGTCGCGCAGACCTGGCGGATTGGCTTCGAGTTTCCGCCCTCCTTCGAGAACTTGAACTCCGGCGCGGCCTCACCCCCGGGGGGCACGTTCACGGTCTGGCTGGGCGGAATGGCGGGCCGGCTCTTCTCGCCCGGTGTGCAGTCCAGGACTTCGAGCGTACCCACGTAGGGCTCGGAGGACGGATTCGTGACCGTCTTCTTGTAACTCTGCGGCCAGTGGCCCGAGAAACTGTCGGAGAGCCGGCCCGCGCGGTTGAAGCTGCCGTCGTTCTTCTCCCTCTCCCGCTTCTCCCTCTCCCGCTTCTCCCTCTCCTGCCCGTCCTCCGCTGTCGGGGCGGTCACGTTCGTGTCCGGGGACGAATCGGGGTCGTCGCCGGAGGTGCAGCCGGTCAGCGGGGTTGCCGCGGCGCAGACGAGAACGAGTGCGAGGAGCGCGTCCCCCGGCCTGTTCCAGGGACGAGTCGTCCGGCCGCGCATGGAGCCTCCCGATCCCAGTCCGTCGGCGCGGAGTGCCTCCGCTCCTCTTTCCGACAGGCTAGAACGGTGAGATATAGGGATAAACCGCCGTTCGGGTTGCCGTCCGCCCGGGTCCGCGGCGCCGAGCGGACGGCGAGAGCGTCCCCACCTCTATTGGTGGGATCGCGTATTCAACGCCTGGGACACACCGAACCCGGAGGCCGTCACCCGTTTCAAGAACCCGGCACGCGTGTCACCGACGTCCCGGGACAACACATCTAGAACCCATGCGCAGCCGACGGGTCCCCTCCCATGGAGGTCTTGACACACCACGATGATCTCTGTGGCGGCGGGCGCGACGGAGCGGAACAATCCACCACGGAATGAGTAACGCAGCCGAGGAAGAGGAACGCCCCATGGTGGAGCAGGACGAGCGTTTCGATGTCGTCGTACTTGGCGCCGGCCCCGGCGGCTATGTCGCCGCAGTGCGCGCCGCCCAGCTGGGAAAACGCGTCGCCGTCGTGGAGGAGAAGTACTGGGGCGGCGTCTGTCTGAACGTGGGCTGCATCCCGACCAAGGCCCTCCTGCGCAACGCCGAACTCGCGCACATCTTCACCCGTGAGGCGAAGACGTTCGGGATCAAGGTCGACGGACAGGTCTCCTTTGACTACGGCGAGGCCTACCGTCGCAGCCGTAAGGTCGCCGACGGCCGCGTCAAGGGAGTCCACTTCCTGATGAAGAAGAACAAGATCGTTGAGTATGACGGCCGCGGAACCTTCCTCGACCCGCACACGCTCCAGGTGACCGGTTACGACGGGGAGACCCGCACCATCGGTTTCGAGCACTGCATCATCGCCACCGGCGCCACGCCCCGGCTGTTGCCCGGCACCAAGCGCAGCGCCCGGGTGGTGACGTACGAGGAGCAGATCCTCGCCGAGGAGCTGCCGCAGTCCATCGTCATCGCGGGGGCCGGCGCGATCGGCATCGAGTTCGCCTACGTCCTGCACAACTACGGCGTGAAAGTCACCATCGTCGAGTTCTTGGACCGGATGGCGCCGCTGGAGGACGCCGAGGTCTCCGCCGAACTGGCCAAGCAGTATCGGCGACTGGGCATCGACGTGCTCACCTCGACCCGTGTCGAGTCCATCGACGAGTCCGGCCCGCAGGTCCGGATCACGGTCACCGGCAAGGACGGCTCCCAGCAGGTCCTGGAGGCCGACAAGGTCCTCCAGGCCATCGGCTTCGCCCCGAACGTCACGGGCTACGGCCTGGAGAACACCGGCGTGACGGTCACCGAGCGCGGCGCCGTCGACGTGGACGGTCGCTGCCGCACCTCCGTCCCGCACATCTACGCCATCGGCGACGTCACCGCCAAGCTTATGCTCGCGCACGCGGCCGAGTCCATGGGAATCATCGCCGCCGAGACCCTCGCCGGCGCGGAAACCATGGAACTCGACTACGCAATGATTCCGCGCGCCACCTTCTGCCAACCCCAGATCGCCAGCTTCGGCTACACCGAGGCCCAGGCCCGCGACCTCGGGCACGACGTCAGGGTCGCCAAGTTCCCCTTCACCGCCAACGGCAAGTCGCACGGTCTCGGCGACACCACCGGTTTCGTCAAACTGATCAGCGACGCCAGGTACGGCGAACTGCTCGGCGGCCACCTCATCGGCCCCGATGTCACCGAGCTGCTGCCCGAGCTGACCCTGGCCCAGCAGTGGGACCTCACCGTGCACGAGGTCGCCCGCAACGTCCACGCCCACCCCACCCTGAGCGAAGCCGTCAAGGAGGCCGTGCACGGCCTGGCCGGACATATGATCAACATGTGAGGCACCGGCGGCGGGGCCGTCCACCGGGACGGCCGGGCGCGGGTCGCGGGGCCCGTTCTGCGGACGGCGTCGTCGGCGGTCTACCGGGCCGGCCCCCCGCGTCCTCGCGCACCGGCTCCTGGAGCAGGGCCGGCGCGCGGCGCGTTCAGTGGACGGATACGCGGTCCCCGTTATGCCGGGCGTCGGCCGGCGGCTCGCTGCGCCGGCGGCCTGGGGCACGGCCGGGGCGGACGGGCCACCAGGTGCTACGGCCCAGGAGCGCGGCGAGCGCCGGCACCAGCACTATGGAGAGGACGAACGCGGAGAGCATGATGCCGAGCCCCGTCGCGAAGCCGATCTGCTGGGTGGAAGGCGCCGAGTTGACGGCGAGGCTGCCAAAGGAGGCGGCGAGGACCACCCCCGCCGTGGCGATGGCGGGGGCGGTGTGCCGCACGGCGCGGGCGACGGCGGCGCGGGCCGGCCCGGGGCGCTCCATCTCCTCTCGGATGCGGTCGCTGATCAGGATGTTGTAGTCGGTGCCGAGGGCCACGACGAAGAGGAACAGCACCAGTGGCAGGACGAAGTTGACGCCCGGCTGGTCGAGCAGGTGCTGGAAGAAGAGCGCGGAGGCGCCGAGCGTGGCGGCGAAGCCGAGGCCGACGGCGACCATGAGGATGACCGGCGCGACCAGACTGCGCAGCAGCACGAGCAGGATGAGGGTGATCAGCACGGCGGCGACCGGGAACACGATCCTGAGGTCGTGGCCCACGGCAGTGGAGATGTCCGCGAAGATCGCCGCCGTACCGCCGACATGGGCTTGCAGTCCCGGGGGCGTGTGGGCGGCGACGGTCTCGCGCAGGGGGCCGGAGACGAGGTCGCGGGCCTGCTGGGACTGGCTGTCCACGGTGAGATAGAGGTCGATGCGGGCGGCGTCGGCCTCCTCGTTGAGGGTGACCCCGCCGACCTGGCCGACGCCTTCGACCTCAGCGAGGGCCGCGGGCAGCGTGCCCACGGCCTCGGCGGTGAGGGCGCCGCCGTCCCGGGCCGTGACGTAGACGGTGGCCGGGTCGGACACCCCGGCGGGCAGCGCGCGGGAGATCTCGGCGGAGGTGGTGGCGGCCGGGGTGTCGTGGGACCCCGCGCTCTGGCCGAAGTCCATCCGCAGTCCGGCCAGCCCGCCCGCCAGTGCGCCGAGCAGGGCGACGGAGGCCAGGACGAGCGTGAGCGGGCGGCGGGCGACCAGGCTGCCGAGACGGGCGGCCGTGCCGGGGCGTGGCTCGCGGCTGAGGTGGCGGGAGGGCCAGAACATCTTCCGGCCGGCGACCGCGAGCAGCGCGGGCATCACGGTGAGGCTGGCGAGCAGCATGACGAGCACCGAGACCGCGATGGCGGGACCAAGCACCCGGAACTGCCCGAAGGTCGCGACGCCGAGGGTGGCGAAAGCGGCGACGATGGTGAGTGCGGCGGAGGTGATCGCGGTGCCGACCCGCGCGCTGACCTCGGCCGATACGGTGCGCGCAGGTACGTCGGGGCGGGTTCGCAGCTCCTCGCGGAAACGGAAGAGGAGGAAGAGGAAGTAATCGACGCCGATGCCGATCAGCACGACGCCGATCATGCTGGGGGTGGAGGTGTCGAGCGCGGTGCCGGTGAGCATGGCGGCGCCTACGACCACACCCGCGGCCGCGCCGCCGATGATGGCGACCGCGAACAGCGGGACGAAGGCGGCGAGCGCGCTGCGGAACACCAGGACGTTGATCAGTACGATCAGGCCCGTCATCAGCAGTCCGACGATCAGCTGGGTGGTCTTCTCGGCTTCGGCGGTGTCCACGAGGTCGGCCAGGCCGCCGGTGAAGCCGGTGCGCATCCCGGCCTCGGCGAACACGTCCTTCGCCTGGTCGCGGAAGGCGCGGTAGAGGTCGTGCAGCCGGGGGTCCGTCGAGTTGCCGGTGAGCTGGACGGAGAGCAGCTCGAAGCCGCCGCCGGGCGCAGTCATGGCGGGGCTGACCTTCGGAGTCTGGGAGTAGTCCTGGGTCAGGAAGTCCGGGAGCTCCTCACCCTCCTCGGGTTCGGGCATCGCCACGTGCCGGCTGCCCAGTTGTCCGGCGAGGGCGCCGATCCGCAGATGGTCGGCGTCCGTGAGCGGCTCGCCGTCGGCGCGGGCGACGAGCACGGTCACGGCGTTGGCGTCGGGCTTCACCCCGAAGCGGTCCTCGGCGATTTCCAGGGCGGTGGCGGATTCGTACTCGGCGGGCAGGAAGTCGCCGCTCTGCGTCTGGGTGACGCGGAAGATCAGCGCCTGGCCGAGCACAGAAAGGAAGATGCCCAGTACCGCCCACAGGGCGATGACCTTCCAGGGATTGCGGGTGGAGAACCCGGTCAGGGCGCGGATCACATCGTCCTCCGGCAGTGGGTGGGCGGCCGGGTCCTCCCGGCCGGTGTCCAGCTCATCAGCGCGGACGGCCCGGATCGTCCGGAGATGGGACGAGAAGGCGGCTGGGAGCACGGGCGGGGTGCGGCCGCCGGCCAGGACCCTGGTCCTGGTCCGGGATCGGTCCGGGGACCCGGGCCAGGAGCCGGCTCCGGTGTCAGAATGGCTCGTGAGACTACGGTCGTGCCGCACCGGCGGCAGCGGCCGGGGGGAGGACGACCATGCCGACGACGAGCCCTGTTTCCGGGGCTTCCAGGGCCCCGGAGGCCCTGAAGTCCCTGGAGGATCCAGGGGGTCCGCCGGCTCCGACGGCATCGGGGACTGCAGTGGGCTCCGGCACGACCGGAGCGCCACCACGCGGCGACGCGCTGCCGTGGACGCGCAACGACGCGCTGGTCGCGGTCGGGGCGGCGGTGGTGGACCTGATCGGTTTCACGCTCACCATCCATGACGAGCAGGGGACGGTTCCCGCGGCGGGGTGTGTGCTCCTGGTGGTGTCCGCGCTGCCGCTGCTGGTGCGCCGCCGCATGCCGGTCCCGGCGCTCGCGGCCGTCTTGGTCCTCGGCCTGGTGCTGAATCTGAACATGCCGGTGGGCCAGCATTTCAACACCACGGTCGTGGTGGCCCTCTACACGGTCGTACGGTCCTGCGGACCGGTCGTGTCGGCTCTGTCGACGCTCATGTCCGTCGCGGCACCGCTGGCCGCGCAGACGTCGTGGCCGCCGAGGATCGTCGACGTGGTGGGCAACGGCGCCGCCGGGGCGATCGTGGTCGTCACCGCGACCGTGGTCAGCCGATGGCAGCGGGACATCGAGGCCAACCGCCAGTTGCTCGCGGACCGCGCGGTGGCCGAGGAACGGCGCCGCATCGCGAGGGAGTTGCACGACATCGTGGCGCACCACATCACCACCATGCAGCTGATGGCCGGAGGCGCCCGGGCCAACCTCGCGCGCGACCCGGAGGTGGTCAGGGAGGCCCTGGTCACGCTGGAGGGATCGGGACGAATGGCCTTGCGCGAGATGCGGCAGCTGCTGGACGTACTGCGTGCCGGGGACGAGACGGAGGAGGCGCCGACCGCCCCGCAGCCAGGGGTCGGGGACCTGGGCCGGATCGTCGACGAGTCGTGCCGGGCCGGCCTGCCCACCGCGCTCGACGTGCGGGGTGAGGAACGCCCGCTGCCGCCGAGCGTGGGCCTGACCGTGTTCCGCATCGTGCAGGAGGCGTTGACCAACGCGCGCAAGTACGCGGGTGGAGCGCGGGCGACCGTACGGCTGGCGTACGGGCCCGACGCGGTGGCCGTGGACGTGTCGGACGACGGTGGGGGCGAGGGTGGCAGTCTCGCCGGGGCCGGGGCCGGAAGCGCATCAGGAGCCGGTTCCGGGGCTCACGGGTCCGGAGCCGGGCCCGGCGGGGCCGGGGCCGCGGCGCGTTCGGGCGCGGGCCCGGGGTACGGCTTGATCGGGATGCGGGAGCGGGTCGCACTGCACGGCGGGACGCTCGTGACCGGCCCGCTGGACGGCGGTGGTTTCCGGGTGTCGGCCTCGCTGCCGCTCAAGGCCGACGAGGCGGCGCTGCGATGAGCCGCACGCAGCAGGACGCGACCGCCGGACCGGCGGAAGAACCGGCGGAGGGGCCTGCCGGCGAACCGGTGGGCGGCCGGCCCATCAGGGTGCTGATCGCTGACGACCAGCCGCTGGTGCGTCGCGGTCTGGCGCTCATCCTCGGGCCCGACCCGGCCTTCGAGGTGGTAGGCGAAGCCGGCGATGGGGCGCAGGCGGTGGACCTCGCGCACCGGCTGCAACCCGACGTCGTCGTGATGGACATCCGGATGCCGGTGCTGGACGGGGTCGCCGCGACCGGGCGGCTGGCGTGCGAGTTGCCCGGGTGCCGGGTGCTGGCGCTGAGCACCTTCGACATGGACGAGTACGTGGTGGCCGCGCTGCGGGCGGGCGCCTACGGGTTCCTGCCCAAGGACATCTCACCGGAGGAGCTGGTGGCCGCGGTGCGGGTGGTGCACACCGGGGAGGCCGCCGTCGCGCCACGGCTGCTGACCCGGCTGATCTCCACGTACGTACGGGCCCCACAGCGCCCGCGCCCGCCGGCCGCGCGATGGGGCGAGCTCACGCCGCGCGAGCTGGAGGTGTGGCGGCTGATGGCCTCGGGCCTCGACAACGCCGCGATCGCCCGGTCCATGGACATCAGCGTGTCGACCGTGAAGAACCACATCACCAGCGTCTTCGGCAAGCTCGGCGTGCGCGACCGCGCCCAGGCCGTCATCGCCGCGTACGAGACGGGCCTGGTCGAGGCGGGCGGCCGGGGGTAGCGGCCGGCCGCCGTACCGCCGGGGTCGCACCCGGCGGCACCCGCCGGCGGGCCGGTGGCCCCGCAGGACGCACCGGCGGCAGGCCCGGCGGGAAGGCGGTGGTCAGCCGCGCGGCACGGCCGTCCCCGGCACCCGGGGCGGCTGAGGAGCTGATATCGGCTGAATGCGACCGGGAAACGTGGACCGGGTGACGCGTTCGTCAGCAGGCATGGAGTGACCTTACGGACGATGCCGAGCGTCACGGCATCGCGTCCCTCAGGGACTCATTGTGACCTGTCAGCTGTGCAGGACTCCGGTGCGGGCGGCGATGCCTCGGAGTTCAGGTGAAGTAGAGGGCGCGCCGTTCCGTGGTGGGGAGTGCCGACCCATCTGTGGCGGCCGAGCCGTTGTGAGGACTCGATGCCTCTGCGGGCGATGCGGTGTTTGATGCCGCGTCCGCGTGCCCATCGTCGCAGGTGGGCGTAGTCGTAGCCGCTGTCCGCGTGGAGCTTGCCGGGCTTGCGTCGTCGGCGTCCGCGGCGTGAGCGGATGGGCGGTATGCCGCGGACGAGGGGCTCCCCCGATCGACAGGATTCGGACCTGTCAGATCCCCCTTTTCACGGCCCGCATGCTCACCGAGTCGATCGCGCAGCGGGACCAGTCGAGCTCGCCGCGGGCGCCGAGTTCGTCGAGGACCGGGCGGTGGAGCTTGACCCGGACCCGGACCTCGCTCCACTCGGTGAACCGTCGGTGGGCTGTCGCCCCCGAGGGGCCGAACGACGCCGTGGGCAACTGCTGCCAGGTACCACCCGACGTGGCCACGAACACGATCGCGGCTAGTACTTCACGGTCGCCGTGCCGGCGCCGCGCACCGCCCTGAGGCCGCGACGGCGTCTCCGGCACCACCCGTTGGAACAGCACCCCCCACCATGACCAACAGTCCACCCACGAACGCTAAATGAGATGATTTAGCAGTGATTCAGGGTGAAGGTGCCGAGCAGCAGCTGGATCGCCGCCATCGGTCCACCTCCCGGGAGCCGGCCCTGACGGACACCGAGGGACTGGAGGCGGGAGCGGATGGTGCCTCGGATCCTCGACATGATCCTGCTGTTGCGGCGCCGCGAGGACGTCAGCGGAGAGTCCGTCCTGCCGTGGGACGACCGCAACGAACGTGTCGTGCGGGTACGCACGCACTGAACCGGTGGTCGGATACGTCCACATACCAAGACTGGTACGGACCACGGTGCCCGGAGTGGCCTTGGGTGGGCTCCGTCAGGCTGTTGGAATGATCACGCGAAGTACGCGCGGCAAGTGAATCGGGAGAACCTTTTGAAAGCCCCAGCACTGAGCGCAGGCCGTAGGCCGTCCGGATCGGCTGAAACGACCCGCTTCTGCGCCGTCGCGGCAGCGGTCGACCCCGCGGCCCTCGGCGCGCTGCTCGACGAGCGGCGTCGGCAACTGGCGCGACGGCCCGACGTCGAGATCGTGTTCGCGCGCGCGGCCGAGGTAGCGCGGGTCTACGCCCGGTGGTTCGAGGCCCAGGGCCACACCTGTCCGCTGCCCGGCCAGATCGCCGCGGCCCGGAGCAAGGGCCTGCCCTCGATCATGCCGACTATCGACACGCTGCTGTACGCGGAGCTGACCACCGGCGTACTGATGGGCGCCCAGGACGCAGACGCCATCGACGGCGAACTGCGCTTCGACTGGGCGCGCGAGGGCGAGTCCTTCACCGGGTTCCGCTCCACCGTCACCTGTGTCCGCGACGAGCCCGTGGTACGGGACGCGACGGCGATCGTGGCCTCGGTGCTCCAAGGCCCCGACCGCCGCACCAGCGTCACCAAGAACTCCCGGCACCTGGTCTTCACGGTGTACGACGCCCCCGGGCTGCCCGTCGAGGCGTTCGACGCGGGGGTGGGCGTGCTGCGCGAACTCCTCACGGCGGCCGGCTCCGAGCCCGAGGTACTGGCGGTACTCCTGTGACTGGTTTCAGCGTGGCCGAGTGCGAGCGGCTCTCCCAGGACCCGCTGCCCAGCCGCCACCAGCGCCGCATCCTCATATCCGCCGGCCCGGACGGCGCCGGACCGGCCGGCCTCCAGCGGGCCGCGGCCCGCTGGCAGCGCCAGTACGTCGGCGGGGTCTACGTGCGCGTACCGGGCGACGCCGCCCGGCAGAGCGCCACCGTCTCCGAGTTCACGGCCGCCGGGTGCACCCTGCAGGCCATCCACTTCTACCGGCCCGCGGACGTCCCCACGCTGTCCTTACTGGCACGGCACATCGACGCGCTGCCCCTGGACGCGGAGTTCGACCCGCTCCGGGCGGCGGAGCTGGTGCTGCTCGGAGCGACCGACGTGGTCGGCCTCTACCCGCAGCGGGACATGGACGCGGCACGTTCCGCGGCCGCGTACGTCAACAGCCGGCTCGGCGAGGGCGCCCTGGCGCTACCCCTGGTGACCCGGGTGCCGGGAAGCATGGTCACGGCCGGGGGGCCGCAGGGGCCCGCGGCCCCGGGCCGGGCCGCGCTGGAGGACCACTTCGCCGACTCGGCGCGGGCCCTTGCGGCCGAGGCCGAGAGCCGGCTGGAGGTCTTCGACGCGCTGGACCACCTGCCGGGCGGCGGGGACGCCCTGCCCTTCTCGGCGGCCCTCGCCGACACATGACCGGGCGCACCACCGGCCACACCGTTTGAAGCGTCACCAGCGATCCGGGGGGAACCGAGATGCGCACCACGACCACCGCCACCACTACGACGACCTTACGCGCCGTACTCGATTTCGACCTGGCCGACTACGTCCGCCACGCCCGCGCCGAGGGCCGCGACCACCTCGACCCCGAACTGCGCGCCTGGATGGCCGAGGCCTACGAGGACATCGTCGTACTTCTGGCCCTGGACCGCGACCGGCTCACCCGCCAGGAGCGGGCCGTGCTCCGCTTCGCCGAGCTCGTCTTCCAGGCGGAATGGAAACTGGCCCTCCCCGGCGGCGAGAGCCCCCAGGAGGTCGCCGCCCGCGGCGGCGGCCCCCTGGACCGGCGCGGCAAGCGCTACCAGCCCTACGGCAACGTCCGTTTCCTCAACCACGTCCTCGGCACCCGCGCCCACGCCCCCGACGGCGCCGTCGAGCGGGCCTGCTGGCAGGCGATCCGCGCCACCGCCGCAGGCTGGCGGGCGTACGAACAGCGCACCGTCGAGGGCACCGAGAAGTGGGCCCAGGACGCCCTGCCCAGCGCCGCGCAGCTCGCGGAGCGCATTGCACGGCTCGGCTCGCTGGTCTCGCTGACCGCCGGGCGCGCTCCCGCGCTGCGGCCCGCCTCCGCCGAACCGCCCCGCCACTGGCAGGACTATCTGCTCCCGCACGGCCGCGCCGACATCCTGGAGCACCTGGCCGTCCTCCCGCAAACCACCCAGCACGACGAGGTCACCTTCATACGGGTGATCCACCTCGTCGAGGCCACCACCTGGGGCGTGCTCGCCCGGGTGATGTCCGCCGCCGAATGGCTGCGTGCCGGGCAGTGGGAGTACGCCACCGAGTGCCTGGAACGCGCCGCGACCATGGCCGCCGCGCAGACCGAGGCGCTGCTCGTGATGCGCAGGACCATGCCCGTCGAGCACTTCCACGGCTTCCGGGAGGCCACCGGCGACGCCAGCGCCGTTCAGGCCTTTCCCACCCAGCTGCTCCACATCCACCTGCTCGGAGTACACCCCGAGAAGGTCGAGGCACTCGGCGAGGCTACCGAGAACTCCTACGTACTGATGCACCAGAACCCGGACTTCGAGCCGTTGCGGGACCTGCTGCGCTGGGTGCCCGACGAGGAGTCCGGACAGCGGGTACTGGACGCGGCCTACCGCCTCGACCAGGAACTCTTCGCCTGGCGGAAGGTCCACTACGGGGTGGCGTTGCGCTACCTCTCACCGGAGGCCACGGGCTCGGGCGGCACCTCCGGCGCCCCGTACCTGCGCGGCTTCTACCAGGACCGGCTGTTCGACGCCGACCGCACGCTGCTGCCGCAGCACCGCACGGTGGGGACGGCCGTGCTCGACCCCTGGATCCGGGCCCGCTCCGCGCTGTCCCCCTTCAACTGACCGGAAGGGAAACACCGTTCGGCCGGGGAGGCGTATCGTGCGGGATCACTCCTCGTACGCCTCCCCGATGCGCCGGATCGCCTCCGAGATGCTCGACCGCCCCAAGGCCGTGTACCCGAGGACCAGACCGGGCAGGGCGGTGCCCGGCCGGTCGTAGAACACCCGGCTGCCCTTGACCAGGACGGACTGCCGCAGCGCCCGGGCCACCAGCCGCTCCTCGTCCGCGCTCTCCGGCAGCGTCGCGAACACGTGCAGCCCGGCGACCGGACCCACCAGCGTCGCGGCCGGCAGGTACTGCTCCACGGCCTGCATCAGGGTCCCGTGCTGCGCCCGGTAGCGCGTCCGCATCCTGCGCAGGTGACCGTCGAGCAGGCCGCTGCGCAGGAAGTCCGCGAACGCCAGCTGCATCAGTCCGTCGCCGCCCAGGTCCCGCCTGACCCGGACCATCTCCATCAGCCGCGTCAGCTCGGGCGGCAGCACCAGCCACCCCAGCCGCAGACCGGGCGCGAGGAGCTTGCTCGCCGTACCGGCGTAGATGACCCGCTCGGGGCTCACGGGCTGCATGGCGAGGTGGCGGCCTCGGTGGTCCAGCCACAGCCCGCCGTCGTAGTCGTCCTCGATGATCCAGCCGCCGGTGTCCTGTGCCCAGCGCACCAGCTCCTGCTTGCGCTGCTGGGACATGGGGATGCCCAGGGGGAACTGGTGCGAGGGCGTGACCAGCACGGCCCGCACCCCGCTGGCATAGAGCGGTTCGATCTCCAGGCCCTCCGCCCCCACCGGCACCGCCACCGTCCGGATGCCGTTCTCCTCGATGAACTGGCGCTGCCGGTCGTGGCTAGGGTCCTCGACCGCCAGCCGGTCCACGCCCAGTTCGACCAGGGCCGCGCAGATCAGCCCCAGACCGTGGGCGAACCCGCCCGTCACCATGGTGTTGTCGGGGTGCCCCAGCACACCGCGCACCCGGCCGAGGTAGGAGATCAGTTCCGTGCGCAGCTGGTCGACACCGAGCAGCGGCGGATAGCCGAGCCCCTGATAGCGGGCCGACTCCACCGCCCGCTGGTAGGAACTCGTCCACTCGCGGTGCGGGAAGGTCGCCGCGTTCGGCGTACCCGGCAGCAGGTTGAACCGGGCCGGGGGCACCGCCCGGTCCACCAGCACCACCGGCTTCCTGATCCGGTTGTCGGCATGGGCCGCCACCCGCGTCCCCGACCCGCGCACCGACTCCAGCAGCCCCTCCCCGGTGAGCTTCTCGTACGCCTCCACCACCACGCTCCGGGACACCTGGAGGTCCTGGGCGAGTTGACGGCTGGACGGCAGCCGGGAATGGGGCGCCAGCCGGCCCTGTTCCACCTGGCGGCGCAGCTGGTCCGCGATCTGGGCGCCCAGTGGCTCGGGTCCGTCACGACGGACCTCTAATACGACGTGCCACGTCATGGAATCCCCCTGCTCAAGCGTGTGTTGCGTCAGCCGCGAACTTACAGGTGGATTGCGATTGGTCCGGTTCCGAGCCGTTCAACTGGTCTGGTGTGCTGTTACCCGTATTCGCAGACTGTGTTCTTGTGACAGCCCGCGAACTGACGACGACCTGGCCGGACCTGCTCCATTCCCTGCCGGACGGGCGGGACCTGCCGGTGGCCGAAACCTCCTGGGCCAGGGAACAGGTGATGACCGGCGGGGCAACCTCCGAGCAACTGGCTTCGCTGCTCGTCGCGTTGCGCGGCAAGGGAGGCCGCCGAAGTGCGCGGCTTCGTGGACGCGATGCGCGCCCACGCCGTGCCCCCTGGACGTGCGGCCCCACGGTCGACGTGGTCGGCACCGGCGGCGACCGTGCCCGTACGGTCAACATCTCCACCATGGCCGCAGACGTGGCCGCCGCGGCCGGGGCGCGCGCCGTCAAGCACGGCAACCGCGCCGCGCAGGCCGCCGTATGGGACCCACGGGTGGCCGGTCTCCCCTTCACCGAGTGGATCGGGGGTCGGCTGGAGCGGGCTGCCGAGGCCGTCGACTCCGGCGCGGCCACCACCCTGACCGGGCGCTGGGCCGAGGTCTCGGCCACGTTCGTGCCCTGACCCTGCGACCCCGTTCCCGAACCCGTAGCCGTTCCTCCGCTTGCTCTGCGCTCCGCGTACGCCGCGACGACCGATCGTCGCACGGCCCGCGGCGCGCAGCCGTTCCCGAACCTAACCGAAAGGTGCCCCGATGCCTTCCCCGTCGCCGTTCCCGCCCTCGTCGGACGCCCCCGGCCCCGACGTCCGTCCGCTGCTGATCCTGATCAGCCCCATGGACCAGGAGACCCGCGGCCACCTGCTGGAATCCGTGGCGCACGAGCACCGGATCTGGCTGTTCTCCGACCGGGAGCCCGGCTGGGAGGCCCCGTTCATCACCGGGCACACCCTCGTCGACACCCTGGACGCCGAGGGCATGACCCGCCACGCCGGTCCCGTCGGCGCGGACGCGATCCTGTGCTGGGACGAGACGCGCATCCTGCCGGCTGCCCGGGTGGCCCGAGCCCTCGGTCTGCCCGGGCTCACCCCGGAGGCGGTACTGACCTGTCGCGACAAGCACCTGACCCGTCTCGCGGTGGCCGCGGCCGGCGGCCCCCAGGCCCGCTCCACCGCCGTGTCCACGCTGGACGAGGCGTACGCGGCGGCCGCTCGGACGGGCTACCCCGTCGTGGTCAAGCCACGCGCGCTGGTCGGCAGCACGGGCACCCGGATGGCCCGCACGCCCGAGGAACTCGCCGCGATCTTCCCCGGCATCCGCGGGACCACCATGGTCGAGGTACGCGAGCGCTTCGAGCAGCCCGTCCTCGTGGAGGAGTACCTCGACGGTCCCGAGATCAGCGTCGACGCCCTGATCTGGGACGGTGAGGTCACCCCGCTCTTCGTGGCCCGCAAGGAGCTGAGCCCGCCGCCCAACTTCGAAGAGGTGGGCCACGGCGTCGACGCCGCCGACCCGCTGCTCGCCGACCCCGAACTGCTGCGGGCGCTGACCACCGTGCACGCAGCCGTCGGCATCACCCGCGGCTGGACGCACTCGGAGTGGCGCCTCACCGCCGGCGGCCCGGCTCTGGTCGAGGTCAACGCGCGCAGCGGCGGCGACTTCATCTCCTACCTAGGTCTGCTGGCCACCGGATGGAACGCCGGCCTCGCCGCCGCCTCCCTGGCGCTGGGCAAGCAGCCCGAACAGGGCGCCGCCCGGCACGGCGCAGCCGCCGTCCGCTTCCTCTACCCCGAGGTGGAGACCGTCGTGGGCCGGGTCACCATCGACCGGGACCGGCTCCCCGCCGCCATCGAGATCGCCCGGGTCGTCGCCCGGCCCGGTCACGTCCTGGAACTCCCGCCCGCCTCGCACACCGGCCGCTACGCCATGCTGGTGGCCGCCGCCGACACGGCGAACGCCTGCCGGGCGGCCCTGGACGCGGCCGAGGACGCCGTACGCCTCGAAGCGGCTGCCCCGGTCACCGCAGCGCGATGAGCGTGGACGAGGGCACTCGGAACGCCGCCGGGATGGAAGCGGTGGGCATCGCGCGCACCTGGCGCGAAGCCCCCCTGCCCGTCAAGGCGGTGATCGCCGGGATCATGGTGAACCGCCTGGGCGGCTTCCTCCAGGTGTTCCTGGTGCTCTACATGGTGGCGGGCGGCTTCCCCGTGGTGCGGGCGGGGTTCGCCCTCGCCGCACACGGCGCCGGCGCGGTCGCCGGGATCCTCCTGGGCGGCTGGCTCGTCGCCCGGATCGGCGTCCGGGCCTCGATCGTCTCCTCGATGACCATCAACGCCGTCCTCACCGCAGCCCTGCTATATGCCCACTCCTACCCGGTACTGCTGCTGCTCGCCGCAGGCACCGGCGCGGCGAGCCAGGTCTACCGGCCCGCCTCTGCGGAGCTGGTCAGCCGCCTGACCAGCGAGCAGCGCCGCGTGATGGTCTTCGCCATGTACCGGCTCGCCACCAACGTCGGCACCACCGCCGCCCCGCTGATCGGGGCGCTGCTCGTCGCCCACTCGTACGCCCTGCTCTTCTGGGCGGAGGCGGCAGCGGCCCTGGGCGTCGCCGTGCTCGCGCAGCGGCTGCTCCCGCGCGACCGGCCCCCGCGCCATACGGCCGCCGCGTCGGCGCGGCCGCGGGGGACCGGCACCACCGGATACCGGGCCGTGCTGCGCGACCGGGGCTTCGTCCTGTTCCTGCTGGCCATCCTGGGCTTCTCCGCCGTCTACACCCAATACCTGTCGACGTTGCCGCTCGCCGTGCGCGCCCACGGCTTCGACATCTTCGTCTACGGCGTGCTCGTCGCGGTCAACGGGGCCATCGTGATCCTCTGTGAACTGTTGGTCACCCGGCAGGTACAGCGCTGGCCCGCCCGAGTGACGAGTATCGCCGGGATCCTGGCCGTCGGCGCGGGCCTGACGGCCTACGCCCTGCCGCTGGGCCTCGCCGGACTGGTGCTCGCCACCGTGGTGTGGTCCGTCGGCGAGATCATCGGCTCCCCGACGATGACCGCCTACCCCGCGCTGGCCGCGCCGCCGGAGAACCGCAGCCAGTACCTCGGCGCCTCGCAGGCGATGTTCGGCGTCGGCTCCGCCGTGGGTCCCGCCGCCGGGGTCGCCGCGTGGGCCTTGATGGGCGACGCCGTCTGGCTGCTGTGCGGGGCCGTCGCGGTGCTCGCGGCGCTCGCCGCCCACTTCGGGATGCCGGCCTCGCCGCGCCGTGGATCCCCCTCGGACAAGGAGAGTTGAGAGAACGTGTCACCGGTTCCCCGCAGAGGTTTCCTCACGGCGACCTCAGGAACGGCCCTGACCGGAGCGCTGCTCCTCGACGGGTTCGCCGCCCCGCCCGCCCGGGCCGAGGCGCCGTCGCCCGATCCCGTACCGCCGGCCCCGGCCGCCGCGGAGGCCGGCGAGCAGGTGTCCCTGCGCTTCACGGACGCCACCAACGGCGCCGCTACCGCGACCGCCGGCGGGAACCGGGTCGTCGCCGAGGTGCAGGGCGTCCTGTGGGCGGTGCCCCGGGACGGCTCGGCCGCCACCGCGCTGACCCCGCCGGACCTGGAGCCGAACCGGCCTGTCTTCTCGCCCGACGGCCGCCAGGTCGCCATGAGCGCCTACCGGGACGGGGCTTTCCACATCTGGCTGATGCGGGCGGACGGTTCCGGTCTGCGCAGGCTCACCGACGGCCCCTGGGACGACCGGGCGCCCGCCTGGTCCCCGGACGGCCGCACCCTCGCCTTCTGCTCCGAGCGCGGCGGCGACCCCGTCGCCGGCGCCCCGTACCGCATCTGGACCGTGTCCGTGCGCGACGGCGCCCTGACGCAGGTGACCGGCCTTCCCGGCCAGGACGGGCCCGGACAGGACCACCCGTGGGAGGACTTCGACCCGGCGTGGACCGCCGACGGCTCCCGGCTGCTGTTCGTCCGCGCGGGCTGGACCGCTCCCGTGCTGATGGCCCGTACGCTCGTGTCCGCCGCGGCCGACGGGAGCGGGGCGCGCGTCGAACACACCGCCGCCGAGGGTAATCTGCTGGCTCCCGCCGTCTCCCCGGCGGGGCGCACCGTGTGGCTGCGGAGCACACCCGGGCCACCGAAGACCGAGGCGATGGCCCTGTTCGTGGACGGCCGTCAGGTGGCGCTGGACGCCGAACTCGCGCCCGCCCCGCCGCGCTGGATCGACGACGAGCAACTGCTGCTGACCGTCGGCGGCCGCTTTCGGGTGATCCGCCCGCACCGCGACGACCGGGGGCACGAGATCGCCCTCGACGCAACCCTCCGGGTCCGCCGGCCCCGCTACACGGTCAAGGAGTACGCGCTGGAGGCCGAGACCTCCCGCCCGGTGCGCGGCATCCACCAGCCGAGTCTGTCCCCGGACGGGCGCGGCATCGCCTTCGCCGCGCTGAACGCGCTGTGGGTGGTGGGCGTCTCTGGCGGCTCTCCGCGCAAGATTCTGCAGAGCCCGCCCACCGCTTACGTCCAGGGCCCGGTGTGGTCCCCTGACGGCCGCGCGCTGATCTGGACCGACGACCGGGATGGGCTGGGCGCGGTGCGCCGCCGCGAGCTCGACGGGGGAGCGGAGAGGGTCCTCGCCCCCGGCGGCCGCGTCCACGGGGTGCCCTCGCCGGATGGGACCCGGCTGGCCTGCCTGGACATGGCGGGCAACCTGCTGGTGCGGGAGCTTTCGACCGGTGCCGAGCGGGTGCTGGCCACCCCGCTGGGCGGCGGCGGGCTCCCGGGCCGGCCGAGCTGGTCGCCCGACGGCCGCTACCTCGCCCTCTGCGACCGCAACCGGCTCAACTTCCGCTTCCGCGAAGGCCACAACCTCATCCGTGTCGTCGACACGCACACCGGCGCGGCCCGCCTGTACGGCCTGGCCCCGCACGTGTCCCTGTCCGACCGGTACGCCTCGGGGCCCGTCTGGTCCCCGGACGGGCGGGCGATGGCCTGCGTCAGCGAGTCCGCGCTGTGGCTGCTTCCGGTGGGCCCCGACGGCGCCCCTGCGGGCGAGGCCCGCCTCCTGACGGAGGAGCCGGCCGACCACCCGTCCTGGTCGGGGGACTCCCGGACGCTGCTCTACCAGTCCAGCGGCCGGCTGCGGCTGCTCGGCGTCGACGCCGCGGGCGCGCCCGCCGGAGCCCCGCGCACCGTGCCGGTGTCGCTGACTTACAGGCGTCCCACCCCTGTCGACACGGTGGTGCACGCCGGACTGCTGTGGGACGGCACCGGCTCCGCGCCGCGCGCCGACGTGGACGTGCTCATCAGCGGCGGCCGGATCACCGCCGTCGAACCGCACCGTCCGGGCCGCGCCGCCGTCCGTACCGTGGACGCCTCCGCGCGTACGGTCCTGCCCGGCCTGTGGGACTCGCACGTGCACCCCTGGCAGTACACCTACGGCGCCCGCCAGGGCGCCCTCCAGCTCGCGTACGGCATCACCACGGCCGTCTCCCTCGGAGGCTTCGCCTACGAACAGGCTCGGCTGCGCGAGGACATCGCCGCGGGCCTGCTGGCGGCGCCCCGGCTGCTGGCCACGGGGGAACTGCTCGACGGCTCGCGCGTGGGCTACAGCATGGGCCGCGCGCACCGCACCGACGAGGGCTTCGCCCGTTCCCTGGCCCGCGCGGACGCGCTGGACTGGGACTTCGTCAAGACGTACGTGCGCGCCCCCTACCGGCAGATGGCCGCTGCCGCCCGCCACGCGCACGAGCGGCTGGGCGTGCTGAGCGGTACGCACCTGTGCGCCGCCGGGATCCAGTCCGGGATGGACCTCACCACGCACCTGTTGTCGACCGACCGCGCCGAGTACGGGCACGGCGCGAGCGCCGAGGGCCACACCCACCAGGACACCCTGGAGATCTACAACCGAGGTCGCTTCGACCTGATCGCCACCCCGTTCACCGCGATGGCGCTGATCGGCGCGCACCCGGAGGTGGCGCAGGACCCGCGGGTGACGGCGATGATGCCGCCCTGGGAC
The DNA here is from genome assembly GCF_042715295.1 of Streptomyces sp. NPDC058701. Lineage (NCBI taxonomy): Bacteria > Bacillati > Actinomycetota > Actinomycetes > Kitasatosporales > Streptomycetaceae > Streptomyces > Streptomyces sp. NPDC058701. Next base: position 50,813 of record NZ_JBHXSY010000016.1, read on the forward strand.
GTCTCCGTCGTCCAGGGGCTGGCCTCCCGGCCGCCGACGGACGGTGAAATGGCCGTACTGGAACGCGAGGTCGACGCCTACCGGCGGGTGGCGTGCGGAGGCGGCCGGCTGGTGCTGGGCACCGACGCGCCGCTGTCCCCGGTCGGGCTGCACCTGCACATGGCCATGCGAGCCCTGCACCGGTACGGGCTCTCGCCGGCCGAGGTACTGACCACGGCCACCCTGTCGCCCGCCCGGGTCTTCGGGGCGGACCGGCACCTGGGCACGGTCGAGCGGGGGAAGCTGGCGGACCTCACGCTGGTCGACGGTGACCCCTTCGAGGACTTCGCCTCCCTCATCCGTACGGTCGGTGTCGTTCGGGGCGGGGTCCTGCACGAACGGGCCGCGCTGGAAGGGGCCTTCGGCGGTCCGCGGGCGAGCCGGGCGGCCGCCCCTGCGGCGCCTGCGGGCGGCTGGTCGGCGGTCACCGAGCAGATGGTCAAGGACGGCTGCTGCGAGGACCACCGCGTGAATTGACGGCGCCCATGCCGAGCACCGGGCCCCAGACCCTGATCGAGATCCGCTCACTGATCGACGCGCTCGACGGGGATCTGGTCGACCTCCTCGCCCGGCGCCCGCGGCTGGTGCGGGCGGCGGCGGCCTTAAGGGCCGACGGACGGGCCGTACGCGCCCCCGACCGCGCGGAGCGGGTGATTGCGGCCGCCCGGGCCGGGCCGAGCCTGCGGGGCTGGCCCCGGAGGTCGCGGACGCTGCGCCGGCACGGCTTCACGCCGCAGCGTCACGCCCGCCGCTCATCCACGCGGTGTCCGGCCGGTGCGGCTGGTCGCATGTGGTCTCCGCGGTGGCGAGAACTCAGGGCGTACACGACCTCGCCGGCGACCGGTAGCGCGGCACGGAGCCGGACCGTCTCCGGGTGCGGGGCCGATCCAGGTCAACCCCTTCGTGCACACCCCTGGTTGTACAGGGTCGCCCTCCCTGGGGGCAGCCGGTTTCAACCCGTGGAGGGGCGCGGGCGGATGCCGCACGGCCGTAGATTCGCCGGTGCCGGTCCACCGGCCGGCGCCGGCCCCTCCCCCGGGGCCCGCCGCGGGGGCGGGGCCCGGCGGGGGGGGGGCCGGGCCCGCGGGCGCCCGCCCCCCCCCCCCGTGGGGTTTAAAAAACTGACGCGGCCGACGGAAGGGGGGGGGTTTATATCGGGG